>NZ_JBHTSW010000001.1:0-68815 GCF_042794945.1 Rhodococcus sp. NPDC056506
CTACCCGAAATTCTCTGACACCTGTCCACAAAAAAGTGCCTCCCGGAAATCTCCGGGAGGCACTTTTTTACTTGCTAGCGGCCGGGGATTCCGAGCGCTCCGACGCTGACGGTGATGACCGCGTCCTTGGAGATCTCCGAGCCCGGAGGCTGGGTCTGCGAGACGATCTTG
Source organism: Rhodococcus sp. NPDC056506 (assembly GCF_042794945.1). NCBI lineage: Bacteria > Bacillati > Actinomycetota > Actinomycetes > Mycobacteriales > Nocardiaceae > Rhodococcus > Rhodococcus sp. NPDC056506. The sequence goes on from NZ_JBHTSW010000001.1 coordinate 172, forward strand.
CCCACCATTTCCGGGGTGAGCGTCGTGCTCTGGTTCTGCACCAGCTGCGATGCGGTTCCCGCCCAGCCGGCTGCGCGGAGCGTGGTCAACGCCTCCGACACCGTCTTGTTGGTGAGATCAGGCATCGCGACCTGGTTGCCGTTGGACACTCGCAGCGTCACGGTCGAACCCTTGGTGGCCGACGTGCCACCGGTCGGGTCGGTCGAAACAACCTGTCCCTTCGGCAGTCCCGAATCGATCTCCGTGATCTGGACGACGAACCCGGCACCTTCGATGTTGGGCCTCGCCACCTCTTCACGCTGACCGGTCACATCCGGGACACGAACTTGCTCCGGGCCGGTGCCGACGGTGATCGAGACCGCGGAATCGAGAACAACCGACACTCCGACGGCCGGGTCCTGATTGACGATCTTGTCGACCTCGGCAATGGTCGACGCGGCCTTGCCGATGGTCGGATCAAGTCGGAGTCCGACGGAGTTGAGCTTCTTCTCTGCGTCGTCCTGGCTCAGGCCGGTCAGGCGCGGGATAGCGACCTGCTCGGGGCCGGTGGACACGTCGATGGTGACGGTGCTGCCCTTCTCGATGCGCACCCCGGCAACCGGACGCGTCGTGATGACGTTTCCGGCGGCGATCACCTTGTCCGTCTTCTGCTGACGCTCCACCTGGAATCCGGCGTTTGTCAGCGTCGCCTCGGCGACGTCGGCGGGCTGGTTGGTGAGGTCACCCGGAACGGTCACCATCTCGACCTTCGGCGAGTTCACCCGGATCAGGAAGAACGTCACCAGACCGATCACCAGAAGCGCCGCGATGCCCATCAGGGCGTAGCGTCCGCCCTTCTTCTTGGCAGGCGGCTCGGCAGCGCGAGTTGTCCTCGTAGCAACCGGCTCGACCGGATCAGGAGCAGTGCGATAGTTCCCGGTGTCGGAGCCGACGGCGCCGAGGATGGTGGTGCGGTCCTCGTCGTTCATCACCATCGGCGCACTCGGACGCTGACCGCCCAGGACACGCACCAAGTCGCTGCGCATGTCGCCGGCGCTCTGGTAGCGGTTGGCCGGGTTCTTGCTCATCGCCTTGAGAATGATCGAATCCAGCTCGCGCGGAATGTCGGGATTGATCTCCGACGGCGTCTGCGGATCTTCACGAACATGCTGGTACGCGACGGCGACGGGTGAATCACCCTTGAAGGGCGGCTCGCCCGTCAGAATCTCGAACAGCACACAACCGAGTGAGTAGACGTCCGAACGTGCGTCAACCTGCTCACCGCGCGCCTGCTCCGGCGACAGGTACTGAGCGGTGCCGATCACGGCCGCCGTCTGCGTCATCGGGCTCGACGCGTCGGAAATGGCACGGGCGATACCGAAGTCCATCACCTTCACGGCGCCGGCGCGGTTGATCATGATGTTGGCGGGCTTGACGTCGCGGTGCACGATGCCGTTGCGGTGGCTGAAGTCCAAAGCGGCACAGACGTCCGCGATCACTTCCATCGCCTTGCGCGGAGTCATCGGCCCGGTGCTGCGCACGATGTCACGCAACGTGTCGCCGTCGACGTACTCCATGACGATGTACGGCAGCGGCCCGGCGTCGGTCTCGGCTTCACCGGTGTCGTAGACGGCCACGATCGCCGGATGGTTCAGCGCGGCAGCGTTCTGCGCCTCACGACGGAACCGCAAGTAGAACGTGGGGTCGCGCGCGAGGTCTGCACGCAGCACCTTGATCGCGACGTCGCGGCTGAGTCGGAGGTCGCGCGCCAGGTGAACCTCGGACATTCCGCCGAAGCCGAGAATCTCACCCAGCTCGTAGCGGGAGGAGAGATTGCGGGGTGTCGTCATTGGTCTTGTCCTAGCGGTTCTTCAGCGTCTCCGGGATCCGCCAACGGCTCAGTGGTCGTTGTGGTCGTCGTTGTCGTCGTGGTGGTGGTTGTGGTCGTCGGAGTTGTTGTTGTCGTGGTCGGCGTTGTCGTTGTGGTTGTCGGCTCGGTGGTCGTTGTCGTCGGCCGAGTCGTCGTGGTTGTCGGCTCGGTGGTCGTCGTTGTCGGCCGAGTTGTTGTCGTGGTGGGCTTGGGCGTCGTCGTAGTCGGCAACGTCGTGGACGTGACGACGGGCGGCGTCGGGTCGCTCGGACCGTCGGTCGCGATCCAGACTCCGCCGATGATCAACGCCAACAAGATCAATCCGCCGCCGGCCCATGCCACGGCCTTCTGCCCACTGGTCATTCCGCCGGCCGCCGCGTCGTCCGCTGCAGCTGCGCCCGTCGCCGGGCCCGCGTACGTCGGCGGCATGACTTGCGTGGCACCCGTCGCCGGCAACGCGCTCGCGGCGCCGGTAGCGAGTACGCCAGGAGGCGGTGGACGCCTACCCGCGCGGACGGCTGCGACGGCGTCGGCGAATTCGCCACCACTGGCGTAGCGGCCGGCCGGATCCTTGGTCAACGTGATGTCGATGAGCTCGCGGATGTTCGGCGGCAGGTCGGCCGGCATCGGCGCCGGGGTTTCCTGCACGTGCTTCATCGCAACGGTCAGCGCGCCGTCACCGGTGAACGGGCGTCGACCCGAAAGCGCTTCGTATCCGACGATTCCCAGCGAGTACACGTCACTCGCCGCGGTTGCGTCCTGACCGAGAGCCTGCTCGGGCGCGATGTACTGGGCAGTGCCCATCACCATTCCCGTGCGTGTGACAGGTGAGTTCTCGACGGCCTTGGCGATGCCGAAGTCAGTGATCTTCACCTGGCCCGTCGGCGTGATGAGGATGTTGCCCGGCTTCACGTCGCGGTGCACGACACCGGCGTCGTGTGCGACCTGCAGGGCACGGCCGGTCTGCTCGAGCATGTCGAGGGCATGCGGAACCGCCAGGCGGCCGACGCGTGCCAGGACAGCGTTGAGCGGCTCGCCGTTGACGAGTTCCATCACCAGGTACGCCGTGGAATCGCCCGAGCTGTCACGGGTCTCGCCGTAGTCGTAGATTCCGGCGATACCGGGATGGTTGAGCTGCGCGGTGGTGCGTGCCTCGAAGCGGAAGCGCTCCAAGAACTCCGGATCGGAAGAGAACTCGGACTTGAGTACCTTGACGGCGACGCGACGGTTGAGCCGGGAGTCCGTGGCTTCCCACACCTGACCCATCCCACCGGTGGCGATGAGACGGATCAATCGGTAACGATCGGCGATCAAAGCGCCGTTGTTCAACGCCACGGTTCAGCCCCCTTGGATTCCGGCTGCGATGACTGCACGACCGATCGGCGCAGCAACCGAGCCACCGGTAGCGGCGAGTCCGCGGTCACCACCGTTCTCGACGATGACGGCCACAGCGACCGTCGGATTCTGCGCCGGTGCAAAAGCGATGTACCAGGCGTGCGGCGGGGTTTCCCGCGGATTCACGCCATGCTCCGCGGTACCGGTCTTGGACGCGATCTGAACGCCGGGGATCTTGCCGTCGCCGCCGGTGAAGTTCTCCGAGCCGATCATCAGATCGGTCAGCGTTGCCGCCACTGCCGGCGAGATCGCCTGACCCATCGACACCGGTGACGGCGTACTGAGATCGGTCAGATCGGGTGCCTGCAGCTGGGAGATCAGGTTGGGCTGCATCCGCACACCACCGTTGGCGACGGTCGCGGCGATCACCGCATTTTCGAGCGGGGTCACCGCAACGTCACGCTGGCCGATGCTGGTCTGGCCGAGGGCAGCGTCGTCGGAGATGTCGCCGACGGTGCTGTCTGCGACCGGCAGCGGGATCGCGGGAGTGTTGGGTCCGATGCCGAAGGCGCTGGCCTCGTCCTTGATGGCGTCGGCGCCGTCCTTGATGCCCAGTTCGACGAAAGCCGTGTTGCACGAGCGCGCAAACGCCTCACGCAACGACGCCGTCGGATTGGGGCCGCAGGTGCTGCCGTTGTAGTTCTCGAGGGTCGTGCTGGTGCCGGGCAGCGTGATCTGCGGCGCCGCGGTCAGCTGGTCTTCCGGGGTCGCACCGTTGCCCAGAGCTGCGGCCGTGGTGAGCACCTTGAACGTCGAACCGGGCGGGTAGGTCTGCGAGATCGCGCGATTGACCAGCGGATCGTTGGGATCGGCGTTGAGCTCGTCCCACGCCTGCGTGGTTTCGGCGCCGTCGTGGCTGGCGAGCAGGTTCGGGTCGTAGCTCGGGGTGCTGACCATCGTCAGGATGCGTCCGGTGCTCGGCTCGATGGCGACGACGGAACCGGTGTAGCCCTTGCTGGTCAGCTGGTCGTACGCCACCTGCTGCATGGCCGGATTGAGCGTCGTGACGACGTTGCCGCCGCGCGGATCGCGTCCGGAGACCAAGTCGAAGAAGCGCTGGCTGAACAACCTGTTGTCCGAGCCGTTGAGAATCGGATCCTCGGTGCGCTCGAGGCCGGCGCTGCCGTACTGCATCGAGTAGAAGCCCGTGACCGGTGCGTACGGGTACGGATTCGGATACTGGCGCAGGTACTTGTACCGGTCGTCGGTGGCCTGGGAGGCCGCCAGTACCTGTCCGGCCGCCGAGATCTGACCTCGCTGGCGTGAGTACTCGTCGAGCAGCACCCGTGAGTTGCGCGGGTCGGCTCGCAGGTCGTCAGCCTTGATGACCTGTACGTACGTGGCGTTGGCGAGGAGCGCGACGACCATCACCATGACGGCCATCGCGACGCGGCGCAGTGGAGTGTTCATACGCGCGGCATCATCTCGGTATTGGCGTCAGCGATTGGGGGCGGGCCTTTCTTCTTCGTCACTACCGGCGCACGTGCCGCGTCCGAGATCCGGACGAGGATGGCCAGCAGTAGGTAGTTCGCGAGCAGCGACGAGCCGCCGTACGACATGAACGGTGTTGTCAGACCCGTCAGCGGGATCAGCTTGGTGACGCCGCCGACGACGACAAAAATCTGGATCGCGATCGTGAACGACAGACCGGCGGCGAGCAGTTTGCCGAAGCTGTCACGCACTGCCAATGCCGTACGCAGGCCGCGCACGATGAGAAGCAGGAACAGCATCAGTACAGCCGCCAGGCCGATCAGGCCGAGCTCTTCGCCGATGGTCGCGATGATGAAGTCCGTCTTCGCGAACGGCACCTGGTTGGGTCGACCACTACCAAGACCTGTTCCGGCGATGCCACCGGTGGCCAGGCCGAACAGCGATTGCGAGATCTGATAACCGGTGTTGGCGTAGTCGCCGAGCGGATCGAGCCAGGTGTCGACGCGCACGCGTACGTGGCCGAACATCTTGTAGGCGAAGAAGAATCCGATGGCGAGCAGTCCGCCGCCGATCACCAGCCAGCCCACACGTTCGGTCGCGATGTAGAGCATCACCAGCACGGTGCTGAAGAGCAGCAGCGACGTACCGAGGTCGGTTTCGAAGACGAGAACGCCCACCGAGACGATCCAGGCGAGCAGGATCGGGCCGAGGTCGCGGGCACGCGGAAAATCCATGCCCAGGAAGTGTTTACCGGCCGAGGTGAACAGGTCGCGCTTGGCGACGAGCACTGACGCGAAGAAGATGATGAGCAGGATCTTCGCGAACTCACCTGGCTGAATGCTGAATCCGGGCAGGCGAATCCAGATCTTCGCGCCGTTCACGCTCGAGAACTTCGCCGGCAGGATCGCGGGAATCGCCAGGAACACCAGGCCCGCGAGGCCGAGTGTGTAGCTGAACCGCGCCATCAGGCGGTAGTCCTTCAAGAACACGAGCAGCAGCACGAAACCGGTGATCGCCAGCGCAGTCCACATGACCTGCTGGTTCGCATCCGGAGACGGTGCCTCGACGCCGTTGTAGAGCGCTGTCTGTTCGTCGGCGAGGTCGAGTCGGTGGATGAGCACCAGCCCAAGGCCGTTGAGCAGGGCGACGATCGGCAGTAGCAGTGGATCTGCGTACGGCGCATATCGCCGAATTGCCAAGTGCGCGATCAGGAACAAGCCCGTGTACGCGAGCGCGTACTTGGCCAGATCGAGAGTGATCTTCTGTTCCTGGCTCGCTTCGACGAGCAGAAGCGAGACCGTCGTGATGATGACGGCAAAGCCCAGGAGCAGCAGCTCCATGTTTCGACGGGTCGACTGGACCGGCGCCGGGGCAAAACCTCCGGGCGGACTCGGAAAAGCCGTCCCCGCAGCTGCGTTGGACGACATCAGTTGACCGTCCTGCAAGTCTGACCGGGAACTTCGGTCGGCGTAGGCGTAGTCGTGGGTGCCGCCGTTGTCGGCGCAGCAGGCTCCGCGGGCGGTGCGGGGGGCGGTGTGGTCTCCGGTGCCGGCGGGGGAGTGGGCGTGGCCGTCGTCGTCGGAACCGGCTCACAACGAGGCAGCAGATCGCCGCCGATGAGACGGATCATCTGGCTCTGCGCGTCTTCACGCTTGCCGGACGGCAGCCCGGCGCGCACCTGCTCCTGCGCCGACGGCTGCAGATCCGTCACCTCGAGGATGTTGCAGTTGCTGGGAATCGCATCGGGGGAGACGAGGGTGAGGACGTCGTCGTCGCCGACGCAACCCACCAGATCCGCGTCTTGCAGCGAGTAACCGAGCACCGAACCGGGGATTCCGCGCAGCACCGTCACGCGGCCGTTGTCTTCGCCGACGTAGTAGTTGTTGCGGATGACGGCGCGGCCGATCACGGCGCCGACGCCGACCAGCGCGATCAGCACCACGGCGAGGACCACCCACCACAACCGGTTCCGCTTCTTCTTCGGTTCCGGTTCGGGCTGGGAGACAACTCGCTTGGGCGTCGCGCGCGGCGGACGCATGGCAGCGGCGCGGCCGGCAGCGGTGTTGGGAGGAGGGGAGTCCTCTTCCTCTTCCGTCGACGCGGCGCCCGCGACGATGGGATGTGACTGGCCGTAGTCGAGGTCGATGACATCGGCGACGACGACGGTGACGTTGTCGGGACCGCCGCTGCGCAGCGCCAATTCGATGAGACGGTCGGCGCACTGCTCCTGCGAGCCCTCGCGCATCGTGTTCTCGATGGTCTCGTCGCTGACCACGTCGGAGAGGCCGTCGGAGCAGAGCAGGTAACGATCGCCGGCGCGGGCTTCGCGCACGGTGAGCGTCGGCTCGATCTCGTTGCCGGTCAACGCCCGCATGATCAGGGATCGCTGCGGGTGCGTGTGTGCCTGTTCGGCGGTGATCCTGCCCTCGTCGACCAACGACTGCACGAACGTGTCGTCGCGGGTGATCTGTGTCAGGTGGTCGTCGCGCAGCAGGTAGGCGCGCGAGTCGCCGATGTGCACGAGACCGAGCTTGCTGCCGGAGAAGAGTATCGCGGTGAGCGTGGTGCCCATGCCGTCGAGTTCGGGTTCTTCCTCGACGTGATCGGCGATGGAATCGTTGCCCTCGCGGGTGGCTGCCTCGAGCTTGCCGAGCAGATCCTCGCCGGGCTCGTCGTCGTCGAGATGCGCCAGAGCGGCAATCATCAACTGCGACGCGACCTCCCCGGCCGCGTGTCCGCCCATACCGTCGGCCAAGGCCAGCAGTCGGGCACCGGCGTACACGGAATCTTCGTTGTTGGAGCGCACGAGACCGCGGTCGCTGCGCGCCGCGTAGCGGAGAACAAGGGTCACGGGCGTAGCTCGATTACCGTCTTGCCGACGCGAACCGGAGTGCCCAGCGGCACGCGCACCGCAGTTGTGACCTTGGCGCGGTCCAGATAGGTGCCGTTGGTCGAACCGAGATCCTCGACGTACCAGTCGGCTCCGCGCTGCGAGAGCCTCGCATGGCGCGTCGACGCGTAATCGTCGGTGAGAACGAGCGTCGAATCGTCGGCGCGGCCGATCATGACCGGCTGAGAACCCAGGGTGATGCGGGTGCCGGCGAGGGCGCCCTGCGTGACCACCAGGTACCGAGGCACCTTCGCCTTGCCCAGCGAGGGCAGGACCTTTCCGGCGCGGGTGTATCGCGGCGGAACCCTGACCCCGGAGCCGGCATAGATGTCGGAGCGGAGAGTGCGGAGGACTGCCCAGACGAACAGCCACAGTAGGAGCAGGAAGCCCGCCCGTGTGAGTTGCAGAATCAGGCCCTGCACGGCTGTCCACCTCCTTCTATGGCTCGAGCCCCGCCGCAGCGGGGTTCGAGCATTGTCGACTGGCAGCATCATAGGGGGCTCTGGGCCCCGAAGATCACGATACTGACAGCCGCGTGACGGCGGCGCGCCGACGGACCGCCGAATGTTCGATTGTTATCGGAAAAATCCTGGCGTCCGTTTCTCAGCTCAGAGAATGCGAACCAGAATCTCCGAGTGACCTGCACGAATGATGTCGCCGTCTGCCAGCTGCCAGTCCTGGACCGGTGCACCGTTGACGGTGGTGCCGTTCGTGGATCCCAAATCGGACAGCATCGCGGTGCGGCCGTCCCAACGGATGTCGATGTGGCGACGTGAGACGCCCGTGTCCGGGAGGCGGAACTGAGCTTCCTGGCCGCGGCCGATGACATTGCTGCCGTCGCGAAGCTGGAAGTGGCGTCCGCTGCCGTCCTCGAGCTGCAGGGTTGCCGTCAGGCTCTGCGCCGTCGGTGCGTAACCGCCCTGCGGCTGGGCGTAACCCTGCTGCGGGTAGGCCTGCGTCTGCTCGAAGTTGCCGCCCTGCTCGTAGCCGGTCTGCTCGTACGGCTGCTGTGTGTACGCCTGCTGGTCGTAGCCGCCCTGCTGGTAGCTCTGCTGGTCGTAGCCCGGCTGATCGTAGGACTGGCCGTTGTAGGGCTGCTGGTAACCCTGCTGGTCGTAGCCGCCCTGCTGGTAGCCCTGCTGGTCGTACCCACCCTGGTACGCCTGCTGGCCGTAGCCCTGCTGGTCGTACGGCTGCTGCTGGTAACCCTGCTGGTCGTAGCCGCCGCCCTGCTGGTCATAGCCCTGCTGGTCGTAACCGGCCTGCTCGTACGGCTGCTGCTGGTTCGGGTACGCCTGCTGGTCGTAGCCACCCTGCTGCTGGTTGTAGCCCTGCTGGTCGTCGCCCGTGCGGTAACCGTCGCCGCGGTCGTAACCGTTCTGGTACGGCGCTTCCTGGCCCTGCGGAGCGGCGTAACCGCCGTCGTCGTGGGAGTACCCGTTCCGTGCCGGCTGCTGCGGTTCGGGCTGGCGACCCGCCGGTTCGCGGCTTGGTTCGTAGCCTGAGTTCTGCGTCATGGGGCCGGCTCCTGGTTGTGACGGGACTGGATTGGAAACAGGGGGAACAATCGGTGCGGGTCGCTGAGGCGGCCGTTGTGGAGGCCGCGACGAAACCTGCGGAACATGCGGCGGCGGGGATGCCTGCTCGGCGTCACCATCCGGGTCGACGGTTCCGCGGGTGCGGAACTGACCGGTGTGGAGCGTAGGCGAAGGCTCGAAAGTGACCGAGATGTCGCCGTACGTCTGCCAACCCTGATCGCGGATGAAATCCTGCAGGTGTCGGCTGAAAGCTTTGGTAGTCAGTTCGCGATCAGCTGCCAACTCTTCGTGATCGGAGTTGTTGATGGTGATCACGTAGTTGTTGGGGGCGAGAAGGATTCCGCCGCCGAGGTGCTCGACGCGGTCACGTGCCTCCTGCTGGAGCGCCGCCTCTACTTCCTGCGGCACAACACCACCACCGAAGACCCGCGCGAATGCGTCGCCGACAGCTCCTTGGAGCTTTCGTTCGAATCGCTGCACGATGCCCATCGGGCCCTCCTCTCGCCTCGCATCTACGACGGCAAAATGCTCGGCAAGTAGCGCCGGCACCGCCTTGTCGCGTGTCGTCCAAACTGCTGTACAGGTTCCACGGTACTGTCAAATGTCGCTTCGGCAGTACCTGGCCGCTGTTTCAGCATGGTATCGGTTCTGGGCTTTCGGGTGCTCGGTGTTCACTGATTCGTGCCCTGAACTGCACGAATAGAACTTTCAAAGTTTGTCGTGATAATGTTTCGGCGTTGCTCGGGCGAGTGGCGGAATGGCAGACGCGCTGGCTTCAGGTGCCAGTGTCCTTAGGGACGTGGGGGTTCAAGTCCCCCTTCGCCCACCACAAGACGAGGCCACGAACTCATAAGAGTTCGTGGCCTCGTTTTTTGTTGTCGGCTATCTGGCCAAGGCCTGAATGAAGCTCAGAACGAAGTCCAATGCGGTGCCCGCAAACGGGTCGCCGACTGGTTGAGGGGGCGCGGCGGGCGCAGTGATCTGAGGGGTCATCATCCCTGGCGGCAGTGTGCCGGGCGGGAGATTGATGATGGCGTTGATGTCGTAGATGGTGTTGTCGGGACCGTTGGTCACCGAGAACGAGATACTTCCGAAGTCGGCGACCGGAGTGTCGGCTGACGCAGTACCGACTGCACTGCCGAAGGTGATCGCGGCAGCGAGCGCGCCGACGCCGAGGGCCGCGGTGGTTCGGGACAAACGAGTAGGCGTTTCGAGTCCATTCACAGATGTGCTCCCTTTCGTGGTGACAGCATCCGTGCGCGGGATGCCAAGCAGCCAGGAGATTGCAACCACTATCGAGGAAGATAACGGACATTCACCCCACGACGGGGTGGTTCGGCACGAAGTGTTCCGCGCTTATAGAGCTATCGGATGGGGTTGTCGACGGAGCGCCGGTGCAGGCTTTCACAATGATGTGTTTTGTAGTCACCGCTTTGATGGTTCGCCAACCGTGTACGGCGGCTAAGAGGGGCACGGCATCAGCGGCGGATTGAAGAACCGGTTGGCCAGGTAAATGTAGATCGCCTCGGGCGACTGCCGGATCTGCGGCCCCATCCACCGGTACAAGTAGTACCCCTGATTTCCCTTGTTGAACAACTGTTTTCGAGGACCGGGGGTCACCCCGCTGAAGCTCCGGCTCTAATAACATCATCGAACAGGCCATAGACGAGCGCCGCGAATCTATTCCCGGCGGCGATGTTTGGTACTACCAAGGCACGAAACGAATCGTTCTTGCTGGTCAAATAGACAACCCGGTCAACTGACCCAGTCTGCCGAAATCCTTCAATTGGCTAGTTCAACCGGCGTTGTTCGGTTGTGCAAACTATCCACGTAGCTCACTCGAATTTTTCAGTCGTCGGAGCCGTTGATACTGACCGCACAGCGCAGCACAACCTGCCACAGTTCGTCGAGATCGGTATTGGCGACGGCGAAACCTTTTGCGGTGGATTGGTGGTCCTGCCCGATCAAGTTGGCGAGCTCGGCAAATCCCGGGTGCTGACGGACCACCTCGTATTGATTCCAGGTGCCGTAGGCCATGAGTTGGGCGGTCTTGTTGATCCATAACTGGATCGGTGCGAACCGCAATCCGTAGGGGTAGAGGAAAATTCCTCCTCCTGGCCGGTTGCCGAACCACAGGTTCGCGTGCGTGCCACGTCTTTCGTGGAGGCCCTCGATCAGGTCGAAAAGCTTTTCGGCGAGGCCGCGGTCGGACTCGGATCCGAGGGCTTTGAGGAACGATTCAGTGGTCCAGGACGCTGAAGGGCCGGAACCACGAGCTTTGGCGGCAGCAATCTCGCCGCCGTAGGTGGATGGCATCAGGAATTCGATGTCCCCGTGTCGGGCGTAGGTCAGTTGGAGGGCAGTGACGGCGACCTCGTCGCGGGTGATGCGGTTGAGGAATTCCACCAACCGTTTTAGATCGTTGTCAATTCGATCGACGGCAAGACAAAGGTCGATGCGACCTTCTGTGATATTCGTATCGAGTTGCTCGAGTGCGGTCTCCCCGAGCCTGTTCAGATCGCCACCCTGTTGGCGATTCCATTGTTCGCGAAACGATTTTGCTCCGTCCACCCAGATCGCGGAGGCGTAGTCGAGGACCTGGCCGATGACCATTCTGCGGCGTTCAGAGTTCGAAGCCAGTTTGCACTCGACGATCGTGATCGCACCGTCTGGGCTGATGATGCATACGTCAGCGGGCCCTGCTGTTGTGGACAGTTCCCGCACGGTCAGAGAGCCTTCGGGGACACCGGGGACGTAGTGCGGGTCGGAAGCGATGATCCGTTGAAGGTGGTCTTCGTTGTCGTAGGCAGTCATTTCTGGTGAATCCCAGGATTCTGCTGTACCCAGGTGCCGGACCAGCAATCCATGTTCGGCGTCACGTGCCATTTAGTTGCCCTTTCGTGGATTCGCTTTGGTCACTGGGCCGGACGGCATTGTTTTGTCCGTGTTGGCTGACTGGGTTAGGTGACCATCGTGTTGGCTGACTGGGTTAGGTGACCATTCAGAAGTCGTTTGTCCGAAATGTCGTCCCCATCGGGGACGCTCAACCCCGCGCCTTCAGCGCCGCCTGCGCGGCATTGAACCCGCCCATCCCGTGGACCCCGCCGCCCGGGGGAGTTGCGGACGAGCAGAGGTACACGCCCGGGGCCCCGGTGGCATAGGGGTTGAGCCCGAACCGGGGGCGCGCGATGATCTGCCGCGCAGTGTTCGCCCCCGCGGAGACGTCGCCGCCCACATAGTTGGGGTTGTAGGCCTGCATCTGCGGCACATTGCGCACGTGGACGCCCACGATCCGGTCCCGGAACCCCGGCGCGAACCGCTCGATCTGACGTGTGATGGCTTCTGTGGCGTCACCCGGATAGCCGTGCGGCACATGCGCATACGCCCAGACCGGGTGGATGTCTCCGATGGAACGGGAAGGGTCGGCCAAGAACTGCTGGCCCAACAGAATGAAGGGCTTGGCCGGCATCTGACCCCGAACGGTCTGGCGTTCCACGGCAGCAGTTTGCGAAATCGTCCCGGACAGGTGCAGGGTGCCGGCCTTGCGGGCATGCGGATTCGTCCACGGCACGACGCTTCCGTCGGAGTCACCACGCACGGCGTAGTCGACCTTGTAGGCGGCGGTGCCGTAGCGGAATTTGCGGTAGGCCCGGGCAATGCGATCGGGCTGCCGGCCGTCGAGCAGACGACCGGCCGCGTCGGGGGCGATGTCGAGCATGACGATGTCGTAGCCGGCGATCTGGGAGTAGTTGGTGACCCAGTTCCCGGTTTCTATGGTGCCACCGAGGCTGCGCAGGATCGACGCGAGCGCCGCAGCAATTGATCCTGAACCGCCTTGTGCCACAGGCCAACCGTGAGCATGAGCGGCCGCAGTGAGCATCGAGCCGACAGCACTGGAGAGAGGAATGGTGAGCGTCCCGAACATGTGCGCCGCGACGCCACCGAACAGTGCCCGGGCTTGTGGGGTCTTGAACATCCGCGCGAAACCAGTCGCGGGAAGCAGAGCGCCCGTCCCGAAACGGGCGAGCAACAGCGGGTGCTTCGGAACGTGCACGATCGGCTTGAAGACGTCCTGCACCAACTCGTCGAAGTTCGCGGAGAGGTATCCGAAGACGTCGAGCCAGCGCTTACCGTCGGCACCCAATCCGTCAGCGGTCCGGTTGATGTCACGCCAGAGAACCCCGGCGGTGCCGTCGTCGAGTGGATGGACCAGATCGATCTCGGGCCACAGCCACGTCAGGCCATGCTTGGCGAGCCCGAATTCGCGGTCGAGTTCCTTGAAGTAAGGAGAAGCCAAGGCTGTGGGATGGAAGGCGGAGCAATCGTCGTGGACGAGTCCGTCGACTATGTATTCGCTGCTGCGGGTGCCGCCGCCGATCTTGTCCGCACCCTCGATGACATGGACGTCGATTCCGGCGCGGGCGAGTTCGATCGCCGCCGCGAGACCGTTGGGGCCACTGCCCACCACTACTGCTGTTGTCATTTTCTCTTCGCCACCCGTCTTCTCAAGGGTGAGCCTACGGAAATTACAGCGATGGCATTCTGCGAGCAAACAATTCAGGCCTAGACCTTGGTTGATCGATCAACTTTTGTTACAGTTCGAGGCGCACTGGCCGCAGCTGATTCTTATCGCTGCGGCCAGTTGTTGCATTCATCGCCCATCGCGCCTGTTTCCTGCGGATTCGGTATCCTGTGAATCGGAACTTCTCTGCACAGACGCAGCTCCGAAATCTGTCGAGGGGCCTTCTGGCTCCCTGCATCGCCGCAGTTCAGAGCAATTATAGGGCTACCTTAGTTGCGCCCGTGCCGGGGTTCTGAATTATCGTTTTCGTTACACGGTTGACTCACAAAAGTTTCAACCGACCGAAGACTCACGTCGCCGGGTGCCAGAACGCACACCATCGCGTCTGCGCAGGGCGGCTACTTCGGTGGTACCGAACACATCGTCGTGTCGGTGCTTTGAAGGACTTGCATTGCAAGTTGATGGCCATCAGCGCTGCTGGTCGTCGGTGCATCTTTATGGCATACGAAGGCTGGGTATGAAGCAACTTCCAGGCCCCCAGGGCCTCTATCACCCGTCCAATGAGCACGACTCCTGTGGAGTCGCATTTGTTGTCGACATGCATGGTCGCCGCAGCAGGGACATCGTCGAAAAGGCGATCACCGCTCTGGTCAACCTCGAGCATCGCGGCGCTGCCGGATCCGAACCCAACACGGGTGACGGTGCGGGCATTCTGCTGCAGGTTCCCGACAAGTTCTTCCGAGCTGTCGTGGACTTCGCGCTGCCCGCCGAAGGCGCGTACGCAACCGGTATCGCATTCCTCCCGCAGGGCGATGCCGATGCACACGAGGCTGCTGCTGCAGTCGAGAAGATCGTCGTCGAAGAGGGCCTGAAGGTTCTCGGCTGGCGCGAGGTCGGAACCGACGACTCCTCGCTGGGCGCACTGGCGCGCGACGCGATGCCGACGTTCCGTCAGATCTTCATCGGCTCCGAGGGTGACAAGTACACCGGCATGGATCTCGAGCGTCGTGCATACGTGGTGCGCAAGCGCACCGAGCACGAACTCGGCTCCGAAGGCGCCGGCAAGGGTGGCCCGGGTAGCGAGACCGTGTACTTCCCCAGCCTGTCCGGCCAGACCTTCGTCTACAAGGGCATGCTCACCACCCCGCAGCTCAAGGGTTTCTACCTCGACCTGCAGGACGATCGTGTCGAGAGCGCACTGGGCCTGGTCCACTCGCGCTTCTCCACCAACACGTTCCCGTCGTGGCCGCTGGCGCACCCGTTCCGCCGGGTCGCTCACAACGGTGAGATCAACACCGTCACCGGTAACGAGAACTGGATGCGCGCTCGCGAGTCCCTCATCGACAGCGACGTCTTCGGCGGCCGCGAGAACCTGGACAAGATCTTCCCGATCTGCACCCAGGGCGCCAGTGACACCGCTCGTTTCGACGAGGTGCTCGAGATGCTGCACCTCGCCGGCCGCAGCCTGCCGCACGCAGTTCTCATGATGATCCCGGAAGCCTGGGAGAAGCACGAGAGCATGGACCCCGCCCGTCGGGCGTTCTACGAGTACCACTCGGCTCTCATGGAGCCCTGGGACGGACCGGCGTCGGTGTGCTTCACCGACGGCACCGTCATCGGCGCCGTGCTGGACCGTAACGGTCTGCGTCCGTCGCGTCTGTGGATCACCGAAGACGGCCTCGTCGTCATGGCGTCGGAGGTCGGCGTCCTGCCGATCGATCCGTCCACCGTGGTCCGCAAGGTCCGCCTCCAGCCGGGCCGCATGTTCCTCGTGGACACCGCGCAGGGCCGGGTCATCAGCGACGACGAACTCAAGTCCGAACTCGCTGCCGAGCACCCGTACCAGCAGTGGATCGATGAAGGTCTGATCCACATGGACGACCTGCCGGACCGCCCGTACACGTACATGTCGCACGAGCGCGTCGTCCTGCGTCAGCAGCTCTTCGGTTTCACCAGCGAAGAGGTCAACCTGCTGGTCAAGCCGATGGCACTCTCCGGTGCCGAGGCTCTGGGTTCGATGGGTACCGACACTCCGATCGCCGTGCTCTCGTCACGTCCCCGGATGCTGTTCGACTACTTCTCGCAGCTCTTCGCTCAGGTCACCAACCCGCCTCTCGACGCGATTCGTGAAGAGGTTGTCACCAGCCTCGGCGCGACCATCGGCCCCGAAGGCGACCTGCTGCACCCGAATGCGGACTCCTGCAAGCAGATTGCGCTCCCGCAGCCGATCCTGCACAACGACGATCTGTCGAAGCTCGTTCACGTCAACGACGACGGCGAATTCCCGGGCTTCCGCAGTGTCGTGATCCGCGGCCTGTACCCCGTCAAGGAAGGCGGCGACGGTATCCGTCGTGCGCTCGAGGGCATCAAGTACCAGGTCTCGCAGGCAATCGAGGGTGGCGCACGCATCGTCGTGCTCTCGGACCGTGAGTCCACCGAGGATTACGCACCGATCCCGTCGCTGCTCCTCACCTCGGCTGTGCACCACCACCTGGTTCGCGAGAAGTCGCGCACCAAGGTCGGCCTCATCGTCGAGGCCGGCGACGCCCGCGAGGTGCACCACATGGCGCTCCTCATCGGCTTCGGTGCCGCAGCGGTCAACCCGTACATGGCTTTCGAGACCATCGACGAGTTCCTGCAGAACGGCGAACTCGAGGGTCTGACCCTCGAGAAGGGCATCGCGAACTACATCAAGGCAGCCGGCAAGGGTGTCCTGAAGGTGATGTCCAAGATGGGCATCTCGACGCTCGCGTCGTACACCGGTGCTCAGCTGTTCCAGGTCATCGGCCTCTCACAGGAGCTGACGGACGAGTACTTCACCGGTCTGCAGTCGCAGCTCGGTGGCATCGGCCTCGACCAGATCGCAGCCGATGTCCAGGCACGTCACGCCGTTGCATACCTGGATCGCCCCGAAGAGCGCGCTCACCGCGAGCTCGAGGTCGGCGGCGAGTACCAGTGGCGTCGTGAAGGCGAGTACCACCTGTTCAACCCGGACACGGTGTTCAAGCTCCAGCACGCAACTCGCACAGGCCAGTACGAGGTGTTCAAGGAGTACACGACCTTGGTCAACGACCAGTCGGAGCGCCTTGCCGCTCTGCGTGGTCTGTTCGACTTCAACATCGGCAAGCGGCCGTCGATCTCGATCGACGAGGTCGAGCCGGCCAGCGAGATCGTCAAGCGTTTCTCGACGGGTGCGATGAGCTACGGCTCCATCTCCGCCGAGGCTCACGAGACTCTCGCGATCGCGATGAACCGTCTGGGCGCTCGCTCCAATTCCGGTGAGGGCGGCGAGAACCCGTCGCGCTTCACACCGGACGAGAACGGCGATCTGCGTCGCAGTGCCATCAAGCAGGTCGCGTCGGGACGCTTCGGTGTCACCTCGCACTACCTGAGCAACTGCACCGACATCCAGATCAAGATGGCGCAGGGAGCCAAGCCCGGTGAGGGCGGCCAGCTTCCAGCTCACAAGGTGTACCCGTGGGTGGCCGAGGTTCGGCACTCCACACCTGGCGTCGGCCTGATTTCGCCGCCGCCGCACCACGACATCTACTCGATCGAGGATCTCGCTCAGCTGATCCACGACCTCAAGAACGCCAACCCGCAGGCCCGCATCCACGTGAAGCTGGTCTCCGAGGTCGGCGTCGGAACCGTCGCGGCCGGTGTCTCCAAGGCACATGCCGACGTCGTTCTGATCTCCGGTCACGACGGTGGCACCGGTGCCACCCCGCTGACCTCCGTCAAGCACGCGGGCGCACCGTGGGAACTCGGCCTCGCCGAGACCCAGCAGACGTTGCTGCTCAACGGTCTTCGTGACCGCATCGTCGTGCAGGTCGACGGCCAGCTCAAGACGGGTCGCGACGTCGTCGTCGCTGCCCTGCTCGGCGGCGAGGAGTTCGGTTTCGCCACCGCACCGCTGGTGGTCTCGGGCTGCATCATGATGCGTGTCTGCCATCTCGACACCTGCCCCGTGGGTGTCGCGACGCAGAACCCGTTGCTGCGTCAGCGTTTCAGTGGCAAGCCGGAATTCGTCGAGAACTTCTTCATGTTCATCGCCGAAGAGGTTCGCGAGCTTCTCGCGGAACTCGGTTTCCGCACGCTGCTCGAAGCAGTCGGCCAGGTCGACATGCTGGACACCAAGCGCGCCCTCGAACACTGGAAGGGAAGCAAGGCAGGCAATCTCGATCTGTCGCCGATCCTCACCCAGGTCGAGTCCGCGTTCATGGACCAGGACGTCCACTGCACCGGCACGCAGGATCACGGTCTCGACAAGGCGCTCGATCAGCAGTTGATCGTCTCGGCCCGCAACGCACTCGACAAGGGTGAGGCGGTCTCCTTCGAGTCCGCGATCACCAACGTCAACCGCACGGTCGGCACCATGCTCGGCCACGAGGTCACCAAGGCGTTCGGTGGAGAGGGCTTGCCCGAGGGCACCATCGACATCACGTTCACCGGTTCCGCCGGTAACAGCTTCGGTGCTTTCGTGCCCAGCGGTATGACCCTGCGCCTGCACGGCGACGCCAACGACTTCGTCGGCAAGGGCCTTTCGGGTGGACGCATCGTCGTACGCCCGCCGCTCGATGCAGCGGAAGGCTTTGTCGCCGAGGACAACATCATCGGTGGCAACGTCATCCTGTTCGGCGCCACCAGTGGCGAGGCTCTGCTTCGCGGTGTCGTCGGCGAACGCTTCGCAGTCCGTAACTCCGGCGCCACTGCCGTCGTCGAGGGTGTGGGCGATCATGGTTGCGAGTACATGACGGGTGGAAAGGTGGTCATCCTCGGAGCCACCGGACGTAACTTCGGCGCCGGCATGTCCGGTGGCGTCGCGTACATCTACAACCCCGACAAGGCATTCGAGAAGAACCTCAACACCGAACTGGTGGACCTCGAGGATCTTTCGGGCGACGACTTCACCTGGTTGAAGGGCGCTATCGAACGTCATCGCGACGAAACCGGCTCCGAGGTTGCCACACGCATCCTCGCTGACTGGTCGCAGCAGGTGGGTCACTTCGCAAAGGTGATGCCCCGCGACTACAAGAAGGTTCTTTTGGCCATCGCGGCCGCAGAGAAGGATGGCAAGAACGTGGACGAGGCAGTTATGGAGGCAGCTCGTGGGTGATCCAAGCGGCTTCCTGAAGCACACGTCGCGCGAACTTCCGGTTCGCCGGCCGGTGCCGTTGCGCCTGCTCGACTGGAAAGAGGTCTACGAGGAGTTCCCGAAGGAAACCCTCAAGACCCAGGCCAGCCGTTGCATGGACTGTGGAATTCCTTTCTGCCACAACGGTTGCCCTCTCGGAAACTTGATTCCCGAGTGGAACGACCTGGTCTACAAGGACCACTGGCACGACGCCATCGAGCGTCTGCACGCGACCAACAACTTCCCGGAGTTCACCGGTCGTCTGTGCCCCGCACCCTGTGAGGCGTCCTGTGTCCTGGGCATCAACCAGGATCCGGTCACCATCAAGCAGGTCGAGGTCGAGATCATCGACAAGGCCTTCGACGAAGGGTGGGTCAAGCCGGTTCGCGCCGCGCACGCCACCAACAAGAGGGTCGCAGTTGTCGGCAGTGGTCCGGCTGGTCTGGCTGCAGCGCAGCAGCTGACCCGCGCCGGTCACGCAGTGACGGTCTTCGAGCGGGCAGACCGCATCGGCGGCCTGCTGCGCTACGGCATCCCCGAGTTCAAGATGGAGAAGCGGCACATCGACCGCCGTCTCGAGCAGATGGAAGCCGAAGGCACCGTCTTCAAGACGAACGTCAATGTCGGCGTGGACATCACCGCGGACGAGCTGCGCGAGCAGTTCGACGCAGTGGTTCTGGCCGGCGGCGCCACCGCTGCTCGCGATCTGCCGATCCCGGGCCGCGAGCTGGACGGCATCCACCAGGCGATGGAGTTCCTGCCGATCGCCAACCGCGTGCAGTTGGGTGACCTCGACGCTCCCACCATCACCGCTGAGGGCAAGAAGGTTGTCATCATCGGCGGCGGCGACACCGGAGCCGACTGCCTCGGCACCTCGCACCGCCAGGGCGCAGCCAGCGTGCACCAGTTCGAGATCATGCCGCGTCCGCCGGAGACTCGCGCCGAGCAGACTCCGTGGCCGACGTATCCGCTCATGTTCCGCGTGGCTTCGGCTCACGAGGAGGGCGGCGAGCGTCTGTTCTCCGTCAACACCGAGAACTTCGTCGGTGAAAACGGCAAGGTCACCGGACTCAAGGCTCACGAGGTCGAGATGAAGTCGGGTCGCTTCGAGAAGGTCGAGGGCTCGGACTTTGAGCTCGAAGCCGATCTCGTGCTCCTGGCCATGGGCTTCGTCGGTCCCGAGAAGCCGGGTCTGCTCACCGATCTCGGTGTCGACTTGAACGAGCGTGGCAACGTCGCCCGCACGTCGAAGTGGAACACCAACGTCGACGGCGTGTTCGTGGCCGGCGACATGGGCCGCGGTCAGTCCCTGATCGTCTGGGCCATCGCCGAGGGACGTTCCGCAGCAGCGGCTGTGGACACCTACCTCGAGGGTGTCACGGCCCTTCCGTCACCGATCCACCCGACAGCGGCTCCGCAGCGCTAGAGGCTCTTACAAGTCCGCACTCCACCGCAACGGTGGGGTGCGGACTTGTTTCTGCCCGTAATTCGTACGATCTGTAACAAACCTTCATCAATCGTGCATCGGACAGACATACCGCCCAGGCAGTATGATTCCTGAGCATCGACAGTGGTGTAAGGGTTGTTTCAGGTAAATCAGGGGAGTTTCATGCGTGCGAGGCGTCTCGTTGCGGTGTTGTCGGCACTTGCTGCGGCAGTAGTGGTACCGGTTGTCAGTGCTCCCGTGGCGTCGGCTGATCCCTGCCCCAGCCTCTACGTCGTGGCCATCCCAGGAACGTGGGAGCCCTCGGGCACCAGGCCCGGCGCCGGCATGCTCGCCCCGGTGACCAACGGGCTTCCGGACTCGGTGCGCACCGACTACGTCACCTACTCGGCGACGGCGTTCCCCTGGGAGTCCAACGTCTACGCCAGGTCGAAGCAGCAGGCTGTCGACAATGCCCGCGGCATGATCGGCGCCATGGCCGCCTCGTGCGGTGACACTCGCTTCGCCATCGTCGGATACAGCCAGGGTGCCGACGCGGCAGGCGATCTCGCCGCCGAGATCGGAACCGGCATCGGCGTTGTTCCCCCGACTCGCGTGGAGGGCGTCGGCCTGCTGTCCGATCCCCGCCGTTCCGAGTCCGACGTCCTGATCGGACCCGCTGTCGGTGGTAACGGTGCCAGTGGCCCGCGCATCGGTGGATTCGGTTGGCTATCAGGCAAAACGGTGACGCTGTGCGCCGTCGGTGACCTGTACTGCTCGACGCCCAAGGACGATTTTGTGATGCGTCTGGCCGGATTCATGGCTCAGGCGTCCGATCCCACTCCCGCAAGTGCGCTGGCGCTGCGCGACGAGGCCGCCGTGATCGTCAATGATCTGGTGACCGCTGGCGGTCTCCCCGCCCTGATCGCTCAGCTCGATCCGGGCGCGAATTCGCGACGCGTCGATCAGTTGGTCGACTTCTACGGCTCGCAAGTCCACACCGACTACACGCGTTACGTCGTTGACGGCGCGGGCAATTCGGCTACATCCTGGCTGCACGGCTGGTTGGCCGGCAAGGCCTGATCAGCAGTACGTCTGCTGCGCGGTGTCGACGTAGATCTCGGCGATGCGCTGCGAGGACATCGGCGTGATCTGCGAGTACACCTCGCCCACGGAGTTGAACTCCGCCAGCACCTCGGACCGAGGCATGCCGTCTGCAAGAGCCTTACAGGTGCCGTCGGCGTAAAGGATCTCTGCGGAATCCATTCCGGCGGGCGGGATCCCGGCCAGACGCAGAGCGGCGATGTACCGCTGCCCCTTCTCACCGGCGTTCGCGACGATCTCTTCCGGTGACCGGGCGTCGATCGGTGCGTTTGCCGGTGGCGCTACTTTTGCCGGCGGTGCTACCGGTGGCGGCGTCGATTCGACGACGCTCGGCGCGGCTTCCGGAGTAACGGCGAGCGGGCTGGTCGGCAGCTCGGAGAGCGTACTCGGAGCAGTCGAACTCGACGTCGCCGCCACCGTGGTACTGGTAGCAGCAGATGTGGATTCCGCTGCATCGCTGTCGGATTGGCTGCTGCAGCCGCTGAGGAGTAGGCCCGCTGCCGCGACGCAGAGGACCAGTCTGTTCGTGTTCATCACCCGTGAGTGTTACACACCGTACCGCTTAGTTTGTCCGTTTTAAGGAAACTCCCTTTTGCCCTGTTTTTAAGTCGAAGTCCTGTGATATACATCTGTTCAGTTGTTACTTGTGAGTAGGAGCACACCGCAAGGCCTTGTCGGCGGCGGTCGAAACACAAGCAATGACTGCGAGTTTCGTCCCCCATCACATAAACGGCAGGGAGAAATCAGTGCAGAAATCTCACAAGAACGGCAACAGACGTCTCGGCACGCGCGTGGCCGTTATTGCAGGTACCGCAGGTGCGGTCCTCGCGTTCGCGGCGCCGATGGCCTCGGCTCAGGATCCGGTCGACAATTCGGTACCCGGTGCCGCAGTGTGTCCGGCTGCTGCCGAATCCTGTGTGTCGGTTGTGGTTCAGAGCGGAACCTTCGACAACAACGGCTTCAACCTCCCGATCGGAAAAGGCGACATGATTATCGCCGCCGAGGCCGGCTCCGGTGAAGGTGAGTCCACCGTTCTACTCCCTCGCGACGACGGACATAACGGTGTTTACTCCAAGCCGTTGACCGTTCCGGGTGGAGTTCTCGGAATCGACCTGCCGTTCGGCAATCTGTTCGGCCTCGCCGCAGTCACCGCCGAGGTGGAGGCGACCGCTGCCCCGACCCTCAACGGCATCATCACCGACATGGATCTGAGCATCCCGGTGCGGATGAAGATCAACAACGCGTTCCTCGGTGACAACTGCTACCTGGGCTCCGCGGCTGCGCCGGTGAATCTCCGTCTCGCGCCTGACCCGTCGGTGGTACCGACCTACACGGTGCTGCCGTCGACTGCGCTGAAGGTGAGCCCGGTTGGGAACGAGGCCACCGGCTTCGCGCTCCCCGCCGCCAGTGGCTGCGGACCGTTCGGAGTGCTGAATCCGATCGTCAACTGGCGAGCAAAGGTACCGGCCACGTCCGGAACCTCGCTCAGCACGATCTCCGACGCCTACCTGTACCCGGGTGGGCTCACCGGTAGCGATCCTCTCGACGATCTCGGCGGCGGAACAGGTTCCAGCGGATCCAGTGGCTCGAGCGGTTCGTCCGGAAGCTCCGGTTCCTGAAAACCTGGATGCCTTGAAGCAGCGGTGGTGACGGAATGTCACCACCGCTGCGGCGTCCGACCTGTAATAACCTGTGCCTCAGGGTGGGCGAAGGCGGACTCCATCAGGAGGACCTGCGCGGCCACGAAATCACAGGGGAGTCCTCAAACATGTTTCGAGACAGCGTTCTTGCCAGTCCGGTCCTGCGTCGGGGTGTGACGGCACTGGCAGTGGCGGCCGCAGCCGCCATGTTTGTCGGCACTGCAGCAACAGCGGAGCCGGCGGCAGTTGTCGGTGAGGTGTCCGCGGACTCCATCGCGGTGGCGCGCACTCAGGCCATCGGAACGACGGTCACCGTCGTGGGAACCGCAACCACACCGTCGGGAGTGTTCGAATCCAGTTTCTACGACAAGGGCTTTGGTCTCCAGAGCGGCAATTCCGGCATCTACATCAGTGATCCGAACAACTCCGGGATTGATCTCGGCGATCAGGTTCGGGTCACCGGAGTCCTCGCGGATCAGGAGGGCCTGCTCGTCGTCCGCCCCACTGCCGTCGAGGTAATCGGTACAGCCACCCAGATCAGCCCGGCGCGATTGCCACTCAATGCAATCGGTGAGGCCAGCGAAGGGCGCCTCGTGACGGTGTCCGGAATCGTGAGCGGACCCGTCGTCGACGATCTGCCGTACGGCCACAAGATCCTGGTCTCGGGCATCGAGGGAAACACCGTCATCTTCGTCAACACCCAGACCGGAATCGATGTCGACGCCATTGCGGTGGGACGCCCGATCACCGTCACCGGTTTCAGTGGTCAGTACGCCAGCACCTACGAGGTTCTTCCCCGTTCGGAAGCCGATGTGCAGCAGGGTTTCACGGGCAGCCTGAGCTTCGGCAGCTGAGCTAGATCTCGAACCGAGCTCCGACGCGCATCGATCCGGGAGACAACCGGCTGATCGTGCGTCCGAGCTTGGCTTCGACGGTGACGGGTACGACGGCTTTGTTCGTACGAACTGCTTTCACGATGGCGCTGGCGACTCGATCAGGCGTGAAGTTTCGTTTGCGGTAGAAGTTGTCGACCTTGGTCTGGTTCTCGAGCTGCTCCTCGGCGGTGGTCCCGGCGAACTCGGTGGTCTTGAGGATGTTCGTGTGAACGAGGCCGGGGCAGATGGTGCTGACGCCGATGCCGTGTGGAAGCAGCTCTGCCCGTAGGCAATCCGAGAGCATGAATACCGCTGCCTTGCTGGTCGAATACGCAGTGAGCGCCTTCTGCGGCGTGTACGCGGCGGCCGAGGACAGGTTGACGACGTGCCCACCTGTTCCCCGGTCGATCATCATCGGGGTGAATGCCCGGCAGCCGTAGACAACTCCCCAGAAGTTGATGTCCATAACGCGTTCGAACTGGCGCTGCTCGGTGTCGGCGAAAGTTCCCGAGAACCCGATTCCGGCGTTGTTGACGACGATGTCCGGTACGCCGTGATGTGCTGCGACCGTCTCCGCGAAACGAATCACGGCCTGTTCGTCGGACACGTCCACCTGATAGGCGTGGGCACCGCCACCGAACACTGCTTCGGCGCCGCCGGCTTGCGAAGGGATGTTTACAAGTGCCGCAGTGTCCTGCGCGCTTTCGAGATTGATGTCGGAGACCACGACGATAGCTCCCTGGGCGGCGAAGGCGAGGGCCGTTTCACGCCCGATGCCGCTGCCCGCACCGGTGATCACCACCAGCGTGCCGGTGAGATCGCGCAGTCGACGCTGCAACTTCGTTCCGCGTCGCCAGCCGGTGACGTCCTTCAGTAGCCCCATTGGTTGCCCTTTTCGTGTGTACGTTTGTGGCGTGTGTCTCTAGCTGACTTCCCCTCTGCGAAAGGTATCCGATGAGCGAGCTTCGTGTAGTTGCAACCATCCCGGCCAAGTCCGGTTCCGAGGACGACGTCCGATCGGCTCTGACCACTCTCGCGGAGGCGAGTCGGTCCGAGGACGGCTGTGTGTCGTACGAACTGTTCGAGTCAGCGGCTGCGCCCGGTACCTTCGTCACGATCGAAACTTGGCGCGGGCAGGAGGAGTTGGACGCTCATATGCAGTCCCCCCATCTGCAGGCTGCACTGGCCGCTGCCGGTCCGCTCCTCGACGGTGCTCCGGCGATCCACCCGTTGAAAGGCGCCTGAATCAGAATGAATTCCTGACCTTCGCTAAGGGCCTGACCTGCGAATGTCGCTGGAAAACTGACCAATCGTCGCGCTTCATTCCACTGAGCGGGACCTGCGACTAATACCTGTGCCTTAAGTCACAAACTGTCTCGACAATGCTTCACATCACAGTTTCTGACCTGGAGGTTTTGAATGAGTCGCAGTTCTCGGCGCGGTCACCGCAAGGTTGCCGCCGTCGCGCTGGCAGTCTCCGCCGGCCTGTTCGTCTCGTCGTGCGCTGACAGCGGGAACGGGGGTGGGAGCGGCGACGCACCGGATTCCGGTTCGGGGTTGTCCATCGGCCCGGTCAACGAGCAGTCCGGCGAGGGTGACGCGGTCAAGGGCGGCACCCTCACGTTCAGCGGGTACTCAGCCGTCACCAATCTCGATCCGGCGAAGACTCAGATCGCCGGTTCGGTCGCCGGTTCGGAGTTGGGCGCCATCTACGACACGCTCCTGCGGTACGACCCGGCATCCAAGGAATTCGTTCCGAAGCTCGCAGCGTCGATGGAGCCGAGTTCGGACTTCAAGACGTGGACCCTCGAACTGCGCGACGGTGTGAAGTTCAGCGACGGGACGCCGGTGGATTCGGCGGCCGTCTCGGCGAGCCTCAATCGCTACGTCACCAACAAGGGACCGCAGTCGAGTCTGTACGCGTCGAAGGTCGCGTCGGTAGACACTCCGGATCCGTCGACGGTCGTCTTCAATCTCGTCGACCCGTGGACCGGTATCGAGTCACTGCTCTCGACGGGCCCCGGCATGATCGTCGCGCCGAGTGCCCAGCAAGGTGATCAGTTCACCCCGATCGGCGCGGGTGCGTTCACCCTCGAGAAGTTCGCTCCCAACGAGGAATTGATCCTCGACGCTCGGGAGGACTACTTCGACGGCGCCCCGAACGTGGACAAGCTGCGGTTGATCAGCATCGTCGGTTCGCAGTCCACCACCGAATCGCTCAAGAGCGGCGGCATGGACGTCGCGTACATGCGTTCGCTACCGAACGTGCTGGATCTGATCGACTCCGGCTACCCGGGCTTCGTCGACATTCCGTCGCTGTCCTACCTGTCGCTGGTCAACACGGCACCCGGTCGTCCCGGTGCCGACGTGCGCATCCGTCAGGCATTGGCACTCGCAACCGATCCCGTCGCACTCGACAACCGACTCAACGAGGGCAAGGGTCTGCCCGGACAGGTCATCTTCCAGGACACCTCCCGCTGGCACAACGACGTCGCTCCGATCGGCGTCGACACCGCCAAGGCGAAGCAGCTTCTCGACGAGGCCAAGGCCGACGGTTACGACGGCAAGATCACATACCTGACGCTGCAGGAGAATTCGGCGCAGGCGATGGCTCTCGCACTGCAGTCGATGGCCAACGCCGTCGGATTCGATTTCCAGATCGAGTACGTCAACTCGGTTGCCGACGTCGTCAAGCGTTTGTACGCCGACCGCGACTTCGACATGGCAACAGGTTCCGCCAGCCTCGCGGAAGCCGATCCGTTCGAGCGTCTGTACTCGAATCTCAAGTCGGGTGGACGGAACAACGCCACGAGCTTCTCCGACCCCGAGATGGATACGCTGCTCGACCAGTTGGGTGTCGCGACGTCGAACGACGCGAAGATCGAGGTGCTCGCCAAGATTCAGGAGCGCGCCAACGAGGTTGTGCCGTGGCAGGTTTACGGCAACACCCCCTGGCTCGGTGTGTGGGGACAGAACGTCCACGGCATTCAGCAGAGCCTCGACGGAATCATGTTCTTCGACAAGGCCTGGAAGAACTGAAGGCCTCTGAAGAACTGAAGAACTGACCAGACCCGAGAAGCGTCCCCGCCGGGACGCTTCTCGGCAACAGAGTGATCAAGAAGTGAGATCGAGGGCGGCGCGGACGATGCTGTCGGAGTCGAGGCCGTGGTACCGGTAGACGTCCTCGAGCGAACCGACCTGACCGAACCGGCTCACCCCGAGCGCAGCGCCCGGGACGTTGTTGATTCCCGTCAGGAACGCGAGGGTGTGCGGGTGACCGTCGAGAACGGTCACCATCGGCGCGGATCGGCTACTCGGAAAGACCTGATCCAGGATCCACGACGGGCCGTCCGCGAGGCCACGCCGAGACTGGAGTGCTTCGAAGAGCAAGCCCGGGCTGGTCACGCACACCACGTCGGCGGAAATGCCTTGCTCGCCGAGTCTTTCGGCTGCAACCAGTGTTTCGGTGACAGTGGCACCCATACCGACCAGAGTGACGGCAGGATCAGGATTGTGTCGCAGTGTGTATGCCCCGGCGACCACCTGACGTCGACGGCGTTCTCGCGCAGCCGGATCGGTCGGTACTGCGGCCAGGGCCTGATCGACCGGACGGGTCGACAGACGCAGGTACGACGAGCTGCCGTCCGGTCGGCCCAGGCGTCCGATGCTGTCGAGGAGCGTCCACTCGACGTCGACGGCAAACGCCGGTTCGAAACTGACGCATCCCGGCTGTTCGAGACCGATGGACGGGGTCTTGATCGACTGGTGCGCACCACCTTCGGCAGCCAAGGTGACGCCCGACGGAGTGCCGACCATGATCGACTGTCCGCCGGCGTAGATGCCGTACGACCACGGTTCGAGAGCCCGCTCGATGAAGGGGTCGTACATCACGCCGATGGGGAAGAGCGGCTGGCCCCAACGACTCCACGTCGCGCCGAGTTCGCCCATCAGTCCGACCAGGTTGGTCTCGGCAATACCGAGTTCCATGTGCTGACCGGTGGGCTTCTCACGCCAGTGCATGATCGTTTCGGCGTCGTCGGCAAACCAGTTGTGCCGCTCGTTGGGGGACCACACCCCGACCTTGTTCAGCCACCCCGCCAGGTTCGTGGTGGAACTGACGTCCGGGCTCAGTGTGACAACACGTTTCGCGGCGTCCGGCGCTTCGCGGCTGAGGTCGAGTAGTACCCGGCCGAGTGCTGCCTGAGTGGTGGACGTGCCGGAGGGCGTACGGCCGATGTCTTTCGGAACTGCCGGCGGCACCAGGTGCTCCACCTTCGGGCGGGCCAGGCGCCCAGCGGTTTCGGCGCAGATACGGCCCGATGGGCTGTCGGCGTCGAACCGTTCCCACGGCTTCGACGGATCCATGCCGAGTTCCGCCGCCAGGTGCTCGTACTGCTCGGTGGTGAGCAGCGACGAATGGTTCTGCGGGTGGCCCTGCGTCGGCAGGCCTCGGCCCTTGATCGTGTACGCGATGATCACGGTGGGGCGGGTGTCGTCGATCTGCGCGTAGGCCTCTCGCAGAGCGTCGAGGTCGTGGCCACCGAGATTGCGGATGGCTTCGAGCACCGTGGCGTCGTCGAGGTCGTTGATCAGCGCCGTGATCGCGTCGGAGTCCGCCGCGTCGCCGGGCAGTCTCAGACGAACCTCGTCGGCCGTGCATCGCAGCAGACGCTGGTACTCCGGATTCGGCATGTCCAGGATTCGTTCGCGCAGCGCGGTGCCGCCGGGCCGGGTGAACAGTGATTCCAGCAAAGCGCCGAACTTCACGGTGATGACCTGCCAGCCGGCACCCGAGAACATGCGTTCCAGGCGAGTTGCCGCGATGTTCGGCACCACCCGGTCGAGTGATTGGCGGTTGAGGTCGACTATCCACACGATCTCACCCAGTTCGGCAACCGAATGATCGAGAACTGCTTCCCACACAGCGCCCTCGTCGAGTTCGGCGTCACCGACGAGGGAGTACTGGCGCCCGGTTCCGGCGCCGCCGAGGGAGGCGTCGACGTACCGACGTGCAATGGCGCCCCAGATGGGAGCCGTCGCACCGATTCCCACCGATCCGGTCGAATAATCCACCGGATCAGGATCTTTTGATCGACTCGGGTAGCTTTGCAGGCCCCCGAACTCGCGCAGAGTCGTCAGGTAGTACTCGTCGAGTTCACCGAGCAGATAATTGATGCCGTGCAGCACCGGAGCCGCGTGCGGCTTGACGGAAACCCGGTCGCCGGAACGAAGTTGGCCGAACCACAGCGACGTCATGATCGAGACCATCGACGCGCACGAGGCCTGATGGCCGCCGACCTTGAGCCCGCTGGGATTCGGCCGAACACGGTTGGCGTGATGGATCATCGCGGTCGACAACCACAGAACGCGCTTCTCGATCTCCGCCAGTGACTCGGGAGCGTTCTGGTCGATGCTGGGGCTGTTCACGGCCGGTCCTGCCTTCAATAGTGGACATCGATCACCGCACCGCCTGTACCCCAGATCGTGGGGCCGACGATGTGGTTGTGATGTTTGGCAGGACTTCCTGAGGCCGAACCGTTCGGTGCGGCAAAGTCCAGCCGCACCTGTCGATCTGTTGTGCAGATTCTGCGTCAAAGTCCATCATCGGCATACAGATTGGGCAATAGCTATCCACTGGATTGAGCGATGTGCGCAACACCGAGGGCTGTGTGCCGCAACAGGTGGGCACAATGCGCAGTGCACTGCGTGTCGAGAGCGATCAATCCATCAGATCGTGGACGTAGCACCAGCGCCAGGATTCGCCGGGCTCGTGCGAGCGCATGACCGGGTGCCCGGTTTCGCGGTAGTGATTGGTGGCGTGCTGATGAGGGCTGGAATCGCAGCATCCGACGTGGCCGCAGGACAGGCACATGCGCAGGTGAGACCAGTTATCCTCACCCAACTCGGCGCACTCCTGGCAGACGCCGGGCGTCAGCGCCGCCGGGTCCGTTTCGGGCGCATTGGTTAGTTCCTCGCAACCGCTCGTAGCGGGTGCGGGCTGCTGTGTGCGAGCTGCTGCTCGCTTCAGGATTTTCTTCATCGCCTTCCATACTGCATGCTGCCAGGGTGAACGGCATATTACTGGGGGTTGTAGTAGCGGCGTTGCTGGTGGCGGCGGTCGCGCGAAGGTTCGGGCTGTCTTCGCCGCTGATCCTTGTCCTGGTCGGTTTGATCGCCTGTCAGATACCGGGTGTTCCGGAATTGGAACTCGATCCCGACCTCGTCCTGTTCGTCGTGTTGCCTCCACTTCTGTACTCGGCAGCACTGGACAGTTCATACCTGGCTTTGCGCTCGAATCTGCGTCCGATCGGATTTCTCGCGGTGGGGCTTCCCCTGGCGACGACGGCCGCGGTGGGCTTTGTCGCCTACCTGATCGTGCCGGAGTTCTCGATAGCGGCTGCTCTGGTTCTCGGCGCGATCGTGGCGCCGCCGGACGCGGTGTCCGCGAGCGCAATCGGACGCAAGCTCGGCCTGCCGCGCCGAATCATGACACTGCTGGGCGGCGAGAGCCTGCTCAACGACGCCACCGCTCTGACGGCGTACAAGGTCGCTCTCGCGGCCGCCGTCGGTACGGGTGCGACGCTGATCGGCGGTTTCGAGACCTTCCTCGTCGCGGCGGTCGGTGGAACGGTGATCGGCCTCGCGGTGGGGTTTGTCATCTCGAAGGTTCGCGGCAAGCTCCAGGATCCGGTGATGGAGAGCGGAATCGGACTGGTGGTGCCCTTCTTCACCTACCTGGCTGCGGAGGAGGTCCACGCGTCGGGCGTCATCGCCGTCGTCGTGGCCGGATTGTTCCTCGGCCAGCGCTCCACCCGTGCGAGCTATGCGACGCGTTTGCAGGACACGGCAGTGTGGAAGGCCGTCGACCTGATTCTGGAGTCGTTCGTCTTCCTGTTGATCGGTCTCCAATTGCCCAGCGTCGTCAACGGATTGCAGGGGTACAGCACCTCGATCGTCGTCTGGGCGTCGGTTGCCGTGCTCGTGACCGTGGTGGTGGTGCGGATCGCCTGGGTGTTCCCGTTCACGTATTTACCGCGCTGGCTGTCTCCTCGCATCCGAGCGAGGGAGCCGGAGATTTCGGCTCGGGCAGTGTTCGTCGTGTCGTGGGCCGGTATGCGAGGGGTCGTGTCACTGGCGGCTGCCTTCGCGATTCCGTTGACGGTCAACAGTGGCGAAGACTTCCCCGGGCGTTCGCTGATTCTCTTCCTGACATTTGTCGTTGTGGTCGGCACGCTACTGCTGCACGGTCTGACGTTGCCGTGGGTCATCCGAGTCCTCGGCGTGCAGGGCAACGAAGCGCAGTCCGACGCGCGCGCTGAGGCGGCAGCACAGGACAAGGCTGCGCGGGCTGCTGCGGCGCGTCTGGACGAGTTGGTCGGAGCCGACGCCGACGACGTTCCACAGGTCCGCAATCGGGCCGCAGACATCTTGCGAAGCTGGAACACCCACCGGGCGAACTCGGCCTGGGAGCGACTGGGACGCAGCGACGAGGATCTGGGGGAGAGCCCGTCGAATGCCTTCCGCTCGCTGCGCCTCGAGATGATCGATGCCGAGCGAGGTGTCTTCATCGCCGAGCGCGATGCCGGCCGGATCGACGACGAAGTGCTCCGAAAGGTACTTCGAGAGCTCGATCTCGAGGAAGCGACGCTGGATCGCGACTAGATCTGGACTAGACCGGCTGGTCTGATCTCGGTGAGGGTATTCGCTGGCCAGGGTCGGTTTACCCGACCGTTGAGGCCTGCAACTTAACCGATTCCACTGAGCGAGACTCGATCCAATTTTCTGTGCCTCCCATCACAGACTGTTTCGTGTTCAACATCACGTCATGGTCTTACCCCGCCTTGGAGGCATTCGAATGAGTCGTAGTTCCCGCCGCGGAAGTCGCAGATTGGCTGCGGCTGCGCTGGCGATCACCGCAAGTATGTTCCTGGCGTCGTGCGCCGACAACGGCACGGGCAACGGCGGCGGCGAATCCGCTGATTCCGGTTCCTCGCTGAAGATCGGCATGGTCAACGAGCAGGCCGACGCCGGCACTCCCACCAAGGGCGGCACGCTGACCTTCAGCGGCTACTCCGCGGTCACGACTCTCGATCCCGCGAAGGCTCAGGTTGCCGGTGCCACCGGTGGCAGCGAGCTCAGCGCCATCTACGACGTGCTCATGCGCTACGACCCCATCGGGCAGAAGTTCGAGCCCAAGCTCGCCCAGTCGCTCGAGGCGAGTGCGGACAGCAAGACCTGGACGCTGAAGTTGCGTGGCGGTGTGAAGTTCAGCGATGGAACAGCTTTCGATTCCAAGGCCGTCACCGACAGCATCAACCGCTACGTCACCAACAAGGGACCTCAATCGAGCCTCTGGGCTTCCAAGGTTGCCTCGATCGACACCCCGGACGCGACGACGGTTGTCTTCAACCTCGTTGATCCGTGGACGGGCATCCAGTCGATGCTCGCCACCGGACCCGGCATGATCGTCGCCCCGAGCGCCCAGCAGGGTGACCAGTTCACCCCGATCGGTGCCGGCGCGTTCACCCTCGAGAAGTTCGCTCCCAACGAGGAACTGCTCTTGGCAGCTCGCCCCGACTACTACGGCGGCGCACCGAACATCGACAAGCTCAAGCTGATCAGCATCGTCGGCGCTCAGCCCACCGCCGAAGCCCTCAAGACCGGCGGCATCGACGCCGCCTACATGCGTACGCTCACCCCGATCCTGGATCTGATCGAGTCGGGTTACCCCGGCTTCGTCGACATCCCCTCGCTCGGCTACATCGCGAACGTGAACATGGCCCCGGGTCGCCCGGGATCGGATGTCCGTGTCCGACAGGCGATGGCGCTGGCCGTCGATCCGGAGACGCTCAACACCCGAGTCAACAACGGCAAGGGACTGCCCGGCCAGGAGATCTTCCAGGACACTTCGCGCTGGCACAACGACGTCGCACCGATCGGCGTCGACCCCACCAAGGCGAAGGAACTGCTCGATCAGGCCAAGGCCGACGGGTACGACGGCAAGATCACGTTCCTGTCCATCCAGGAACCGTCCGCGCAGGCAACGGCTCTGGCCATCCAGGCGATGCTCAACGCAGTCGGCTTCGACGCTCAGATCGAATACGTCACCGGTGCAGGCGATCTGGTCAAGCGGATGTATGCCGATCACGACTACGACATGAGTACCGCAGCACTGAGCCTCGCCGAGGCCGATCCCTTCGAGCGTCTGTACACGGGCATCAAGTCCGGCGGCCGCAACAACGCGACCGGCTACTCCGACGCCGAAATGGATGCTCTCCTGGACAAGTTGGGTGTCGCAACCACCGACGAGGACAAGAAGGCAGTCCTGGCGCAGATCCAGGAACGCGCCAACGAGACGGTGCCGTGGCAGGTGTGGGGCAACGTCGCCGCACTCGACGTGTGGAACCAGAACGTTCACGGACTCGAGCAGAGCCTCGACGGAATCGTGCTCTTCGACGGCGCTTGGAAGTCCTAGGGAGCCCGGAAGTCCTGGAGAGCCTGAAGTTCACAGCCGGCCCCGCGCCCATATTGCAGCGGATCGGGGCCGGCTGCGAACGAAGAAATGAGATCAGAGGAACTGCTGTGTATTGCGAGCTCGCTGTCCGAAGGAGACGAAATCGATGAACATCGGCGCAATAGGTAAGAAATTGGGCCAGCTCGTCATTGTGATCCTGATCGTCAGCTTCGGAACCTTCGTGCTGGCATCACTGATCCCCGGCGATCCCGCTGTCTCCGTCCTCGGTGAGGGGCGCACGCCCGCCGAGTACGAGGAAGTTCGCCAGCAGCTCGGCCTCAACGATCCACTCCTGGTTCGCTATTGGGACTGGTTGACCAGTGCTCTGCAGGGCGACCTCGGCAACTCGCTCGTTCCCCCGCAGCAGGACGTCCTCACGGCGATCAGTTCCGCTCTCCCCGTCAGCGTTCAGTTGGCAGTGATGGGTCTGGTCATCGCCCTCGTCGTCGCAGTTCCGCTGGCACTCTGGTCGGCACACCACGAAGGCGGCGCCATCGACCGCGTCATCAGCGCCGCGACGTTCGGTGTTCTTTCCGTCCCGAGCTTCCTTGCCGGTCTGTTGCTGATCATGGTCACCGTCAACTGGCTCGGCTGGTTCCCGCGATCACAGTGGGTGCGCATCGGCGACAGCCTCTCCGGAAACCTTTCACACGCAATACTTCCCGCGATCACCATCAGCCTCCTCGAGATGGCAATGTTCACTCGCGTTCTCCGCTCCGACTTGGTGACGACGCTCCGTGAGGATTACATCCTCGCGTCGAAGGCCAAGGGAATGCCCACGCTGCGAGTGCTTTTCAGTGACGCGCTCCGCCCGTCGTCGTTCTCGCTCATCACGATGATGGGTCTGGCTCTCGGCGGCATGATCGGCAGCACCGTGATCGTCGAGACGCTGTTCTCACTGCCCGGAATGGGCACGCTCATCGTCCGCGCAGCGCAGCAAGGTGATTCGCCGATGCTGCTGGGCGCGGTGGTCGTGATCGCCGTCATCTACGTCCTCGTCAACAGCGCGATCGATGTTCTGTACACCTATCTTGACCCGAGGAGTCGTCGTGTCCATGTCTGAAGTGACGCCAGACGGAGCGGCCCCGTCGCCGGCCCCGTCCGAGGTGATGACATACCGGCAGCAGACAGTCCTGCTGGCTCCCGGTCCCGTCGAAACGCTGGAACAGCCGAAGAACCTGGTCCTGATCGGGTCGATTCTCACGGTGGTCGGCTTTGCGCTCCTCGGCACCGCACTCTTCGGTTCGGCCATCATGATGACCGTCCGGATCGTGCTCGCGCTCGTTGCCCTGGTTTTCCTCTTCAAGGGTCTCGGCAAGCTCGGTACGTCCAAGTGGGGCAGTCAGTTCGATCTCTCGTACTGGTTGGCGTGCATCTGGCTGGTCGCGCTGATCCTGGCCGCGATCTTCGCGCCGCTGCTGCCGCTCGGTGAGTACAAGGACACGGTCAAGACATTGGCCGAGCCGGGCTTCGCCTCGCCGAGCCTGTTGTCCGAGCACCCGTTGGGTACCAACAACTTCGGTCTCGACCTCCTCGCCCGCGCCCTGTTCGGGGCTCGAGCATCCTTGACCGTGGCAATCTGCGCCGTACTGATCGGCATGATCATCGGTGGCACCATCGGCGTCATGGCCGGCTATTTCCGTGGCAAGGTCGACGCCGTGGTCGGAATCCTGACCAACTCGCTGCTGGCCATTCCTTCTCTGGTCCTGCTCATCGCACTGGCTGCGGTGCTCACGTCGAACCTGCGCAACATCACCCTCGCACTGTCGATTCTCTGCATTCCCAGCATGGTTCGAATCGCCAGGGCAAACACCATCGTCGTCGCCCAACGGGAGTTCGTGCTTGCCGCGAGAGCCATGGGCGCCACCAAATGGCGCGTCATCTGGCGCGAGTTGGTTCCCAACGTCCTCGTTCCCGTCGCCGCGCTCGGCCTGGTGGCCGTCTCCGGCCTGATCGTCGCGGAAGCATCACTGAGCTTCCTCGGACTCGGTATCGCACAACCCGATCCGACCTGGGGCAACATGATTGCCGAAGGTCAGGGCGGGATCGTGGAGAAGCATCCGTTCATCGTCCTGGTACCAGGTGTCTTCCTCTTCCTGACGGTGTTCTCCTTCAACCTCATCGGTGAGAAGTATCGGAGTAAGCTGTGACCACTTCATCTCAGAACGGCGTTCCGCTGCTGCAGGCGGACAACATCAGAACCGTATTCGCCACTCCGCGTGGCCAGTTGCGAGCAGTTGACGGTGTCTCGATCCACGTCTCCGCTGGTGAAACTCTCGGCATCGTAGGCGAATCCGGTTCCGGCAAGTCGGTTCTCGGGCGCACCATCATGGGTCTGCTCCAGAAGGGTCCCGCCCTCGACATCACCGGAACGGTGACGTTTGCCGGCCGCGACATGTCGACGATGAAGAAGTCGGAGATGAAGCACTTCTGGGGACCCGAGATCGCCATGGTCTTCCAGGATCCGATGACCTCGCTCAATCCATTCAAGCGCATCGGTACGCACATCACCGAATCCTTGAAGTTCCATCTTGGTCTGAAGAAGGACGCGGCCCGTGATCGCGCTGCGGAACTCCTGTCGATGGTGGGTATCCCCGAGCCCAAGCGTCGGCTCGATCAGTACCCCCACGAACTTTCGGGCGGTATGCGCCAGCGTGTGGTCATCGCGATGGCGCTGGCCTGCGAGCCGAAACTGCTGATCGCCGACGAGCCGACCACCGCCCTCGACGTGACGGTCCAGAAGCAGATCCTCGATCTGCTCGCCTCGCTCAACGACAAGCTCAACATGGCCGTCATCCTGATCAGCCACGACCTCGGTGTGGTCTCGGGTCGATCGGATCGCGTCGCCGTCATGTACGCCGGTTCCGTCGTGGAGACGTCGGCAACCGAAGAACTGTTCACTCGTCCGCGTCACCCGTACACCGAAGCGCTGATGGCCGCGATTCCGCGACTCGAATCGCCGACGCACACAGTGCTGCAGACAATTCCGGGTGGGCTCCCGGACATGACGAAGCCGATCACCGGTTGCCGCTTCGCTGCTCGCTGCCGGTACGCCCAGGACGACTGCTTGACCGGTGACCCGGCTCTGGCTCCCGGCGGACCTGGGGACAACACAACTGAAAGTCACACGTTCGCGTGCCACTACCCGGTCGATACCCCGGAAGGCACAACGGCATTGGTCGCCAACGAGAAGGCCGGCACTACCGCAGCGGGCCTGACGCTCGCGGTGAAGGAGATGGTCTGATGACTGCATCAGTGGATACCAGAAAGCCCGAGACGGTGGACGCGGCCTTGACCGTCGAGGACCTGGTCGTCGAATTCAACGTCGGCAAGGGGCAAACGGTTCACGCCGTGTCCGGGATCAGCTTCACCGTCGCTCCGGGTGAAACCTTGGGTGTGGTCGGTGAGTCCGGCTGCGGCAAGTCCACGGCGGGCCGGGCGATCATGCAGTTGCCCTCACCGACGTCGGGCTCGATCCGCCTCGGAGAGACGGAAATGACGGCACTGGGTGCGGAAGAGTTGCGTCGCAGCCGCACTCAGTTGCAGATGATCTTTCAGGATCCCATCTCCTCCCTGAACCCCCGTCGCAAGGTCAAGGCTCTCATCACCGAGGGTCCGTCGATCTGGGGCGGAAAAGACAAGGCCGCCATCGAAGCTCGGGCGCGCGAGGTTCTTGCCGAGGTCGGGTTGGACCCGGACATGGTGTGGGACCGGACGCCGCGCGAGCTCTCGGGCGGACAGTGCCAGCGTGTGTGCATCGCCCGCGCGTTGATGCTCGACCCCAAGGTCCTGATCTGTGATGAGCCGGTCTCGAGCCTCGACGTGTCCGTGCAGGCGCAGATTCTGAACCTGCTCGAGGACGCGAAGAAGCGCCACGGGCTGTCTCTGCTGTTCATCGCGCACAACATGGCCGTCGTGAAGAACATCAGCGACCGCGTGATGATCATGTACCTGGGCCGCGTGTGCGAAATCGTTCCCGCAGAAGACATGCAGAACCGCGCACTGCATCCGTACACGCAGCTACTGCTGGCGTCGATTCCCGATCCCGACGCCACCGTCACCGCGGCGCAGAACGTCGAGCAGAAGGTCATCGAACTGCCGTCGCCGCTCAATCCGCCCAGCGGCTGCCGCTTCCGCACGCGGTGCCCGCTGGCCACTGATCTCTGCGCCGAGGAAGTTCCCGAACTTCGTCTCGTCGAGGGCGGCCATCAGGTGGCGTGCCACCACGTATGAGTTGAGC
Organism: Rhodococcus sp. NPDC056506; assembly: GCF_042794945.1. NCBI lineage: Bacteria > Bacillati > Actinomycetota > Actinomycetes > Mycobacteriales > Nocardiaceae > Rhodococcus > Rhodococcus sp. NPDC056506. Next base: position 37,727 of record NZ_JBHTSW010000001.1, read on the forward strand.
TAGACGCGCAACATGTTGCGCACGTGACCTGTTTCGTTGATGGACCCGACCCTTCGGCTTCCACTGCGGGAAACAAGAATTCGCGTGACGGAGACGTACTCGATCGGGAAGGTCAACGGGCGCTCCAGCCCGAGCAGTTCCTGCAAAACGATGTTGACGACGCCGCCGTGGCAGAAGATCGCCACGGTGGCGTCGTTGTCGGTCGCCGCGACTATCTCGTCGATCGCACCGAGGACTCGCGCACGAAATGCGTCGCCGTCCACCGACTCCGGGAGCCAGCCGGCTTTGATGCGCGCATAGGTTTCCGGTGCCCGCCCCAGGACCTCGTGCATCGGGATGTAGTGGGGCTGCTCGTAGTCGTATTCCGCCAGACCCTCGAGCTGGGTTACCGGAAGGTCCACTACCTGCGCGACCGGGGCCGCGGTCTCGAGTGCGCGCTTCTGCGGGCTGCTGAAGAGTCCGGTGATCCGGTACGGCGCCAGTGCTGCGGGAAGACGAAGTGTCTGGGCACGGCCTTCGTCGGTCAGCGAGGGATCGGCGCGGCCTTCGGTGACCTCGGCCAGTTCGGGGAGCGCGTGTCGGATCAGGAGTAGTTGCACCTACGTCACCTTGCCATGTAGAGATCGAACGCCACCACGAGGTTTCGCCCTTCGCGTTTTGCCTGGTACATCGCGTTGTCTGCAATGTCGAGCAGAGTCTCCATCCCCGGCATCGCCCGGTCGACCCAGGCGACGCCGATACTGACCGTCCCCGCGAAACCGCGAATGGATCGCGCGTGGGACTCCTGAGTCAGCCGAATCTTCTCCGCGAGCTGGATTGCTTCCTCGAAGGTGCAGTCGGCTATCGCGACGGCGAATTCTTCACCACCCAGGCGGCCGGAAAGTCCCAGGCCTTCGGTAGTGGCGAGGAGGGTGTTACCGAACTGTTCGAGGACGGAATCGCCGGCGAGGTGGCCGAGGTTGTCGTTGATCGATTTGAAGTGGTCGAGATCGAGCATCATGACGGCGATCGGTCGTTGCGCCGCGTGCTGGGCGTCGAGGAGTTCCTGCGATTGGGTCCAGAACGCGTGGCGACTCAGTGTTCCGGTCAGGGCGTCGCATTCGGCGATGCGTTGGAGTTCACGTTCAGCGCGTCGCTGTGCGCCCGTGGCGACGGCTACGGCGATGGGGGAGAGTGCCATCAGAATGACGGAGATCCGGGTGGTCACACCCTCGCTGAGCAGATGAACCGGATCTGCGAGTGCCAGTCGCCCCTGGCCTGCCATGACCAGTGCCCACGCGCCCCATCCGGCTGCCAGGAGCGAAGTGCTGAACAGTGAGACACGCATTGCGCACCACAGGAGCGCCGGCATCGGCAGCAGCAGCGCAAGGGCTCCCTGAACCTCCAGGGCGAGTGGCAGACAGGCCAGTAGAGCGGCCAGAGGTGCCAGGATCTGTGCGAGCCGCCGCAAGCGCAGACTCTGCCGCACGGACGGCCCGAAAGTCCGACGAATGTGTTCGAGCGTCGGTGCCGAAAGGACGATCGGCAGCACGATCAGATACGTACACAGGTCGGCGAAGAACCACCCCACCAATTCCGTTGCCGCGCCGCTTCCTTCGTGAAGTTGAGTGCGTAGCGCGCTCGCGGACCCGGCCGTGAACGACGCCAGAACGGAGACGAGGAAGATTCTGGTGGTGTACTTGGTCTCGGGGATCCGCCTCGGAAAGCAGCCGAGCAAGTTCGCGGCGATCAATCCCGTCGTCACCCCGACCAGATTGATGCCGTTCAATTCGAATGCCCGCTGCACCGAACTTCCGGTCGAAAGATCCGCCGTCAGCAGCGCGGCGCCGCCGACGGCGAGTCCGATCGGCGCAAACGAGCGAGGGTTACGGAGGAGAATGCCCAGAAGGATCGCGTTGGCGGGCCAGAAGGTCGACAGAAACCCGGGTGGACGGGCGGCGATGCCCGCCAGGGCGACAACGAGGATCGCCACGAAAATAAGGCAGGAGCGCACCCGACGTGTCGAACGGTCCATGGTCAGCCTGTCGTAGAAAGCAGAAGCTGTCCGAGACTAGCAATGATCCGGCTACTGTCCGAGTTGTAGGTTGAAGCATCATCCTCGACGGTTCGGCTGCGTGAGACGCCGAATCAAGTCCGCCAACTCCTCGGGCTGATCGATCATGGCGTGGTGATGCGCCGGACGCAGGACGTGAAAACTCCCGCCGAGGTAGGTGGCGAGTTTCTGCTGCTTTGCCATCCAGGCGATGGACCAGGGAGTGGTGTGGCCAGTGTGTGCGGCAACGACGCTGAGGTCGATGTCGGGCAGTGGATGCTTGCTCGAGCGTCGTAAAGCGGTGAGCTCCAACGCCATATCGGTGTACGCGACGTATTCGATCATCGCCGCTTCCAGATAATGAGGCTCGCGGTAGATCTTCCGGACCCATTCGAGAGTGGCTTCGGACGACCCGCTCGGCGGCACGGACTGGTTGAGGATCTTGCGCGTCGTGGTGCCGAGGAGTCGTTGGAGCCCGGTGGTGCTGAACGAGGCCGCGGCGGCCCGGGAGGCGATCAGCAGTAGGTCGCGGGGGAAAAGACGTTTCGGCTCTTTCTCGGCACTGGAATCGAGGAGGAGCATGCCCGCTGCGCGATCGGGGAACAGGCGCGCGAAGCCTTCGACGTAGAAGCCGGCGATGGAGTGGCCGACCACGACGGCCGGCCGCGCCAACCCCAGAGCGTCGAGAACATCGCGGATCCGCTGAGCTTCACCGTGCACGGTCGGCACTTCGGACGACGGCTCACTGAGTCCGAAACCCGGGCGATCGAACCGGACAACGGTGTGGTCCGACTGCAGATGACGTGCGCAGTCATCCCAGTCGAACCAGTTGCCCGCCAGCCCGCCGCACAGGACGACGACGGGGCCGTCGCCTTCGGCAAGAACATGCAGTCGGCTCTCGCCGACCTGCAAGATCTCGCCCGGTGGTTTCACGTGGAACAATTCCGGCACGCGAGGGTCCGGACTACTGACGCGGTTTCGCGAGGGGGAAGGCCAGCGTCTCGCGGATGCTGCCACCCGTGATCAGCATGACGATTCGGTCGACGCCCATCCCGAGACCACCCGTCGGCGGCATCGCGTGTTCGAGGGCTTGAAGGAAGTCCTCGTCCAATTCCATCGCTTCGGGATCGCCGCCGGCCGCGAGCATCGACTGCTCGGTAAGCCTGTTGCGCTGATCCACGGGGTCCGTCAGCTCGCTGTACGCGGTTCCGAGTTCGACGCCCCACGCCACCAGGTCCCACTTCTCGGCGACGCCGGGGATGCTGCGGTGCGGCCGGGTGAGCGGCGACATCGAGGTGGGGAAGTTGGTGTAGAACGTCGGGAACTCGGTGTAGTCCTCGACCAGGTGCTCGTACATTTCCTGCGCAATGGCGCCGGTGTCCCAGCTGGACTGGTACGGGATCTCGTTGGCGTCGCACAGCTTCTGCAGGTCTTCGAGACTTGTCTCGGGGGAGACGTCGACACCAAGTTTTTCGGCGACGGCGCCGTGCATCGTCTTCACCGGCCACTCGCCGGAGATGTCGACCTCGACCAGTTCGCCGTCCGGGCCGGGACGCATGATGATCTCGCGACCGAACGCTGCGACAGCCGCCGCCTGGATCAGCTCGCGGCACATCCGCATCATGCCCTCGTAGTCGCTGTGGGCTTCGTACGCCTCGAGGATCGTGAACTCGGGATTGTGTTTGAAGTCGACGCCCTCGTTGCGGAACACGCGGCCGATCTCGAACACCTTCTCCATACCGGCGACGCACAGGCGCTTCAGGTACAGCTCGGGTGCGATGCGGAGATAGAGGTCGAGGTTGTACGCGTTGATGTGTGTCAGGAACGGAGCGGCATTCGCGCCGCCATGCACCTGCTGCAGAATCGGGGTCTCGACTTCGAGGTATCCGCGACCACCGAGTGAATCGCGCAGCGACTTCACGACGGCGCTTCGGGCCTCGAGCAGTTCGCGGGCCTTCGGGTTGAGGGCGATGTCGAGGTACCGCTGGCGGACTCGGGTCTCGGGATCCGAGAGGCCCTTCCACTTGTCCGGCAGCGGGTGCAGGCACTTGCCGTTCATGCGCCACTCGACGGCGATGAGCGACAGCTCGCCCTTGCGGCTGCGTCCGATGGTTCCGCTGACTTCGATCAGGTCACCGAGATCGAACTCGGCGGCGAACTCCGCCAACTTCTCGCGGCCGACGTTGTCCTGGTCGACCAGGACCTGAATGTCGCCGGACCAGTCGCGCACGTCCGTGAACACGACTCCGCCGTAGTCGCGAACCCTCAGCAGGCGTCCCGCGATTCGTACACGGGTGCCCTCCGGTGACTTTGCTGCGGCAGCGATCGTGTGCGTCGGCGGGTAGGCGACGGGGTAGGCGGCGATCCCTTCGTCGGCGAGTTGCGCGAGCTTGTTCATGCGCACTCGGACCTGTTCGGGTCGACGCGGGCCGTTGGTCGTGAACGACGGCGCCGAGTCCGGCGGACTGCCGTCGGCGTGCAGTCCTTCGGACGTCACCAGAGCGGCGGGCACCGCCACATGCGTGCCGGTGTGTTTGACGACCTGGCTCGACTTGCGCCCGAAACTGGGCAGCACCACAAAGCCTTCGGCGATGGCCGACGCGAATCCGACGCGCGGCAGTTCGCGGTTGTCCTCGAAGCAGAGGAAGCGTGGCTCCCAATCAGGCTGGTACTTCACATTCGAGCGGTACAGCGCTTCGAGCTGCCACCAGCGCGAGAAGAAGACGAGCACCGAGCGCCAAATGCGGAGGATCGGGCCGGCGCCGATGCGCGAACCTTCCTCGAATACCGAGCGGAACACGGCGAAGTTGAGCGAGACCCGTACGACGCCGATCTCGTCCGAGCGTGTGGCCAACTCCGCGACCATCAATTCGATGACTCCGTTGGGCGCAGTCGGCTTGCGACGCATCAGATCGAGCGAAACGCCGTTCGGTCCCCACGGCACGAGCGAGAGCATGCCGACGACGCTTTCGTCCTCGGTGCCTTCACCCATGACGGCTTCGACGAGGAGGCAGTCGCCGTCGAGGTGATCGCCCAGTCGGCCGAGCGCCATGGAGAAGCCGCGCTCGGTGTCGGTGTCGCGCCAGTCGTCGGCGCGGATGATGACGGCCGACATGTCCTCCGGCGGAACGTCGCGATGGCGTCGCATCCGGACAGTGACACCGTGGCGCCTCACGCGGGTGACGGCCTGACGGACCGGGCGCATGTCGCGTCCGTTGAGGTTGAATTCGCGGGTGCGCAGGATCGCTTCGTCGCCGAGTTGCAGGACGCTCAGGCCCGCCTTTTTGTACGCCGTCGCTCCGATTTCGCTGGCACCCATGACGGCTGTCGCCCAGCCGTACTGCGACGCGAGCCCCTGCCACGCTTCGATGGCGTGCGGCCACGCTTCGGGATCGCCGATGGGATCACCACTGGCGAGGCAGACGCCGATTTCGACGCGGTACGTGATGGCGGCCTTGCCGCTCGGCGCGAAGATGACCGCCTTGTCGCGGCGTGTGGCGAAGTAAGCGAGAGAGTCGTCGGCACCGAAGTTCTGGATCAACCCGCGGATCGCGGACTCGTCGTTTCCGGTGAGAGCGTTGTTGGAGCGTTGCGCGCGGAAGAGCGTCATGACGGCGGCGAGTAGTGCGATGGCACCGAGGAGACCGAGGACCGTGTTTACGAAGACGCGCGGGTGACCGTCGAACACCTCGTTGTCGACCGAAGCCGCAGCGGTGACGCGGTTCAGGGCCCACAGGAATCGCTGGTTCTGCGGCAGGTCGCCCGGGAAGAGTTCGACAAGGCCCCAACCGATCACGGTCGCGACAGCCATACCGCCGATCAGTACGCCGAGAGCTTTCCAGCCGGCACCGCGTCGTACGCGTGTGTAGAACTCGGGCCTCGCCGCGATGAGGATTCCGATCACGACAAGCAAAACCACAACTGCCACGGCGTTGTTCGGGTTCTTGTCGACGATCGCGGAGGCGATGTTCGTGAGGGTGATCAGCGCCAGGTAGATCGTCAGCAGCCACCAGGCGATGCGCTTGCGGCTCGCGAGGGCCGCGGCGAGCAGGGCGACGACGAGCGCCCACGACAGGCTCGTATCCGGTGCGTCGAAGTAGTAGCTGTCGATGTATTCGCGTGGGACGCGGAGGATGTGCCGCAGAACCGGCGAGATGCTCCACAGGAACACCAGTACGGAGAAGACTCCGAGGATCAATCCCGAGATATGGGGAACCTGGCTGAACCGCCCTTTGCGGAATCTACGCGCCTGGCGCGGATTTTCGGGTGGCGATTCCACCAACTCTGCAGTGGTGTCCGATACCTCGGTCAATGGTGCCATCGAGCTTCCTCTCCTACCGGTCGATCAGATCCTCACGCTAAGTGTGGTCTGTCGTGTCCAGTTTTGTGGGAGGAGGAAGATGATTGACATGACCGACAACATTCCAGCAGTACCCATCCGCGACGAAATGATTCGGCTCGGTCAGTTTCTCAAGCTCGCGAACCTCATCGAATCGGGCGCGGAGGCCAAGGAAGTGATCGCCGACGGCATGGTTTCGGTCAACGGTGAGGTCGAAGATCGTCGGGGCCGCCAGCTTCGTGACGGCGATGTCGTCGAGATCGGCGGGATGGCCGCCAAAGTGGAAGCCCCCGCCTGACCCCGCGACTTCTGACTAGCTTTCGCGAACTACGACGCCGTCCTGGTCGCTGTAGACGATCTCGCCGGGGTTGAAGGTGACGCCGCCGATTTCGATCGGCACGTTCTTCTCACCCGAACCGGTCTGAGTGCTCTTGCGCGGGTTGGTACCCAAAGCCTTGACGCCGATGTCGAGGGTGCGCAGGATCGCCGAGTCACGGACGGCTCCGTTGACGATGACGCCGGCCCAGCCGTTGTCGACGCCGCGGCCGGCAATGATGTCGCCGACCAGTGCGGTGTGGATGCTCGCGTCACCGTCGACGACGAGAACTCCGCCGTTGCCCGGTTCGCTGAGGGTCTGCTTCACGAGCAGGTTGTCCTGGAAGCACTTGATGGTGGTGATGGGGCCGGCAAAAACTTCACGTCCACCGAACTGGGTGAACTGCGTGTCGCAGCTACGGATGTCGGGTCCGATCTCGTCGGCAAGGTCAGCGGTCGCTACAGGCTCGGTCATGCCCCACAGGATAGTCGGCGGGGTTCGCGCCTGGTTGTCGTCGGGGAGGGTTCTCAGGCCAGTACGCCTGACGGGGGGACGTCTACGAGTTACGCGTCGGCGTGATCGAAAACCTTTCCGCACCACACGCCATCCGGTAGACATCGACGGTGGACACATCGCGCTGGTACCGATCGTTCGCGGAAGTGGAGGCTCGAGGGAACTCAGCGATCTACGAGGAATGGGGCATCGGCGTATCGGAGGATCCAGCAGTCCTCGCTCTGATCGATCGGCTTCCAGAACCCCGCAGGCAACCCAACCTGGTGTTCGGGGCGAGCCGTCACCTCGGTGCCCCGGTTGAGCCGTACGCGTCGTTCCGCCGGTGGTTGAGCGAGAACTGGTCAGAGGTGGAACAACTTGCGCGGATCCGGACTACACAGACCAATGAAGCAGGCCGCGTTGCTGTGTTGCTTCCCGTTCTCGGGTTGTTGAAGGGCCCGCTCTCCCTCATCGAAGTCGGTGTCTCGGCGGGCCTGTGCCTTTATCCGGACCGCTACAGCTTTCTCTACGACGGCGAAAGGTATCTGCATCCAGTAGATGGTCCGTCCACCGTTCTGCTGGAGTGTGGGACGACTGGCAATCCGCCGATTCCGGAGAAAGTCCCGGACGTGGTCTACCGGGCGGGCATCGACCTCAATCCACTTGATGCAGGTGACGCCGACGACATGAGATGGTTGGAGAGTCTTGTGTGGCCGGAACAGGACCACCGCCGGCGGCGATTGCGCGACGCAGCGGCACTCGCTCGTGTGGATCCGCCTCATCTGGTTCGCGGAGATCTCACGTCGGCTGTTGCCGATCTCGTCGAACGTGCGCCACGGGAAACAACGATCGTGGTCTTTCACAGTGCGGTACTCAACTACCTGACCCCAACTGCCAGAGATGAATTCGCAGAGGTTGTTCGCGCTTTGCCATGTCACTGGATCGCCAACGAAGGTATTGGCGTTCTACCTGAAGTCGACGCAGCGCTGACCGTGTCACACGAGGAATGTCGCGGCAAATTTGTTGTCTCTCTTGACGGCACACCTCACGGGCTAGCCGGTGGACATGGGCAGTTCCTCGACTGGATAGACCAAACTTGAACGGCATCAGATTGATTGATTCGCGGTCCGATCTTCGCGGAGAGCTTGACCTTCACATTGATGTGAAGGTTGACAATCGTTTCATGGCAGACGACATCGATTCAAAGCACCACACATCAGGAGCGAAACAGTTTCTTGCGGAACATGATCGCGGGGACACACTTCCGCTCGTTCCCCTGCTGGCGTTGTTCGTGTCCGTCTTCATCACCAGCCTGACGGAAACGCTCCCAGCGGGAGTGTTGCCGGCAATGAGTGAAGGTCTCGATGTCAGTGAATCAGCCGCCGGGCAGACGATCATGATCTACGCGCTGGGGACGGCGCTGACGACAATTCCCTTGATCGCAGCGACGGCGTCTTGGTCACGAAAGGTGTTACTGCTGAATTCGATTCTCGGGTTTGCGTTCGCCAACACGGTCACTGCATTTTCTTCCGACTATCTTCTGACGATGACCGCCCGGTTCATTGCGGGAGTTGCTGCAGGTATCGCCTGGGCATTGCTCGCCGGATACGCCAGAAGTCTTGCCCCGAAACATCTCGAGGGTCGCGCCATCGCGTTCACGATGGCCGGAATTCCGCTCGCTCTCGCGCTCGGCGTTCCGTTCGGGACATACTTGGGCAACGCTACCGGGTGGCGGGCACCGTTCTATCTCATGTCGATACTGGCCGTTGCGCTACTCGTTGCAATCGCGGTGTCGGTTCCCGATCGTCCAGGTCGGCCCCGCGACCGTAGACGGCGAAGCATGTTCGAGGCGGCGCGCATTCCCGGTGTCGACGCAGTTCTGATCGTGACGTTCGCCGTGGTGTTGGGCCACACCATCCTTTATGCATACATCGCTCCGTTCCTCGAGTCGATCGAAATGGGAGATGACAATGACCTCGTTCTGTTGACCTTCGGGGTGGCATGCCTCATCAGCATTGTTGTTGTGGGCAAACAAATCTACACGCGACTACGGACCTTTGCCTTTGTCGGCGCTGTCCTGATTGCGGTCGCCGCAACCGTACTGGCTATCACCACGGAGGATGCGCTGCTCGTCTACTTGGCAGCTGCCGTATGGGGATTGGGGTGGGGTGGAATTCCGACTCTGCTGCAAACTTCGGCAGCGGTTGCTGCGGGCTCACACGCAGACGAGGCTCAAGCGGTTCTCACGACGCTGTGGAACGGTGCGATGGCAGCAGGTGCGGTGATGGGTGGAGTTCTGTTGTCTCTCAACGGTGCTCGAGCCCTCCCGTGGTGGACGGTCGCACTCGCCCTGCTCTGCGTGGTGATCATGTGGGCCGCACGCGGAGACGGGTTCCGGTCACCTGCACAAATCCATCAGGAAGGTCAGGCACACGAATGAACGCAACGCCGTCGATTCAAAGGCCGCCGATCCATCGGTCACCGGTCATCGGTATCGCGCTGGAACCAGCTGGCTGGCATCCGGCGGCATGGCGATTGCAGGGGCATGCCCCTGCCGAACTCTTCACTGCTCACTACTGGTCGGAGTTGTTGCGCGACATAGATGAATCGGTCCTCGATTTTGTCACTTTCGAAGAATCGATCGGTTTGCAGTCGTCGGACTTCAGGAGAATCGACGACAAGGACGACCAGGTTCGTGGTCGGTTGTCGCCTGTAGCGTTGACGGCACTGGCTGTTTTCGGGACGCAGAGAGTCGGCGTGATCGCCGCGAGAAACCTGACTCACAGTGAGCCATACAGTATCGCCACCGAAATCGCATCGCTCAATCTCTTGAGCGGGGGCCGAGTCGGCCTCCGTGCCCAGATCACTTCGCGAAGCATCGACAGACGTCATTTCGTTCGTCCGCAACCCGTGCCGGAGTTGAGAGAGTCCGACATCTACTTCCCCGAATTGATTGGAACCCGACTGGAGCAGGTCTTCTCGAGAGCGACCGAGTCGATCGAAATACTCCGAGCATTGTGGTCGACATGGACCGAAGGCGCACTCCAAGAAGGCGCCGATGGCCGATTCGTCGATATCGACAAGATCTCTGACAAGTCAATTGTGACAACAAATTTCGAGGTTTCCGGGCCACTCGCCGTCCCTGTTGCCGAAGGCTTGAGACCTGTCGTTGTCGCGCTGGCGCATCACGCCCAAGTTCCTTATCGGTTGGCCGCTGCCTCGGCTGATGTCATCCTGGTGACGCCAACTCCGAGTGTCAATGGTGTCACCATCGGTGATGTTCTCGACGCTGTCAACGCTGAATGTGTTGCAGTGCAGCGAAATTTGATCGATGAGCCGCTGGCGATCCTGGTGGATCTCGTGGTCTTCCTCGGCGCGACCCATTCTGAGGCGGTGCAGCAGAAGCGTGCCCTCGACAAGTTGTCAGGCGCACCGTATTCGTCCGACACCGACATTTTTGTCGGTTCGGTGGGTGAACTGATGCACCGGATCGACGAACTCGTATCGGCTGGCGCGCATGGCGTGCGACTGCGGCCAGCGGTGAACGGCCGGGACATCCCACTTCTCCTCGAACAGTTTCCCGCTGCCTTCGGGGCGAGCACCCGGGTGCGCACGTTGCGAGAGCGTCTCCAGACAGCGTCGCTCGAAACATCGGCGACCACATGAAGATCGGCGAGCTGTCGGAAGCGACACGGGTATCCCGCCGTCTCTTGCGGTATTACGAGGAGCAAAGCCTGATTGCTCCGAGACGATCCGAAAACAGTTACCGCGACTACGACGAACGAATGGTTGATCGGGTTTTTCAGATACGCGGGTTGTTGGACATGGGTTTCCCGACGCGAGTGATCCGGCAGATCCTTCCTTGCCTGGACCAAGAACGCGTCATTCACATGAGCGATGTGACACCGGAGATGCTGTCGATGCTCGAGGCGGAGGCGTCGGGACTTGACGAGAAGATCAGCTTTCTGGTGAAAAATCGCGACGCCATCCGTGAATACATCGCAGAAGTTAGGCAGCGACAGACGGTCCCACTCGATGGGTGAACGTCGATGGATGAACACTGAGCGTGCTGTCAGTTGGTCCGGACCATGCCTATGTCCATCGTTTCGCGCGTGGCAGCGCAAACCAACGGTTCAGGGTTCAGCGGTCGTCGGGAAGGATGCCGTTCAGCACTATGTCGGCGAGTGAGTCGGCGAACGGTCCCGGGTCCGGGACATCCCGAACCGACATCGCGAAGATGGCCGCACCTGCCATGATGTCGAGAAGAGCGTCGGCGTCGACGCCACTTCGGATGTCGCCTCGTTCCCTCGCCGCTTCCAGTCGACGGTTCAGCTCGACGCGGACTCCGGCCAGTTGCCGCACCACCAGAACCTCACGCAATTCCGCGTTTGTTCGCACTTCGCTCATCAGCCCGGGTGCAGCGGCTCGCGTGGCAGGAGCTGCGAACAGTGCAACCGCGCCGTGCACCAGCGCGCGGATCTGATCCGTGATCGTGCCCTCGGTGCCGAGTTCGGTGTCGATGTCGGCGCCCTGTTCGACGTCGAGCACCGGGTAAATCGCGTCGTTGACGATGTGCGCCTTCGACGGCCACCGACGGTAGATCGCCGGGCGCCCCACTCCCGCACGGGTGGCGATGGCGTCGATGGACGTGCCCGCATACCCCTTTTCTTCTAACAGTTGCCTGGTCGCGTCCAGTACTGCGTCGTCGATTGCAGGGTTTCGCTGCGGTCCCAGGCGGTGCTGAGTTTCGGAATCTTTGGACATTTTTGGCAAATCCCTTGCGGTATCGCTGTGATGGCCGTTACATTCTGTCACGGCTTTAGTCGATACATATTGTATCGACAATCGGCGCGTGCGCATCGGCGCCACCGAACCACGAGGAGTGGTGATGAACCTTCGAACCGAAACAGAAACCTCAGGCGGAGATCCCGACTACGCCGAATTTGCCAGACCCGGCGAATCCCGCAACGACCCAGCCGAGATGCGGCGCAGCCTCGAAAGCTGGCTCGCTACCGTGCTGTGGCGAGGCTCGAAACCTTCCGTGACCTCGGTCGAGGTGCCGGCCGCGAACGGCATGTCCAACGAAACTGTGCTCTTCGATGCGACCTGGATCGAGGACGGGGTTCGAGCCGAGCACCGCCTTGTCGCCCGCATCGCTCCACGAGACAGTGCGGTGCCGATCTTCCCTTCGTACAACTTGGACCAGCAGTTTCAGGTCATGAGCGCCGTCGCCGCTCACACTTCGGTGCCGGTCCCGCGGGTGTACTGGTCCGAGAGCAATCCGGACGCGCTCGGCGGCGAATTCTTCGTGATGGAGCGGCGTGACGGTGAAATCCCGCCCGACGTCATGCCGTACACGTTCGGATCCTGGCTCTCGGAGGCTTCAGCCGACGACTGTTCTCGACTCCAGCAGTCATCGGTCCGCGTACTTGCGGAGTTGCACGCGATGGCCGATCCGCACCTCGCACTCCCTGACCTGTGTCGCGACGGTGTCGAACCGACTGGCACAGAGGCACTTCGCGCCCATCTCGAAGAGCAGCGAAGCTATTACGAGTGGGCAACCGCCGACGGACCGGGGTCCCCGTTGATCGAGCGTGGTTTCGACTGGATCGAAGCGAACTTTCCCGCCGATGCCGGTGCAGCCGTGCTCAGTTGGGGTGACTCGCGGATCGGAAACATCATCTACCGCGACTTCGAACCGGCGGCGGTCCTCGATTGGGAGATGGCAACGCTAGGGCCGCGTGAGCTGGACCTCGGCTGGATGATCTTCCAGCACAGGTTCTTCGAGGATCTTGCGGCCATGGCCGGCCTCCGCGGGATGCCGGACTTCCTGCGTCGTGAGGACGTGGCAGATGCCTACCGCTCGCTGTCCGGCCACCAGGTAGCGGATCTCGATTTCTACATTGTGTACGCCGCGTTGCGGCATGCGGTGATCATGTTCCGAGTCCAAAGCCGCGCAGTGGCTTTCGGTCAGGCCGAGTTCCCCGACGACCCGGACGAGATGATCCTGCACCACAAGACGCTCGAAGCCATGCTCGACGGCACTTATTGGGAGTCGCTCGCAACAGTACCGGTTACATCAGCCCCGGTCACAACAGGAGAAGCGCGATGACACTGTCCCCGCTCGACGACTACCCGGTACATCAGATCGCGGAGACCATCCGCCACGTGGGCACCTCGGATCGAAACTTCTACGATCGCTACTACTTCAACGCTCATGCCGGCGTCGACGGCGACACCGAGCCGATGTTTCTCATCATCGGTCTCGGTCAGTACCCCAATCTTGGTGTATGCGACGGCTTTGCGGTTCTTCGGCGCGGCGAAGACCATATAGTCTTCCGGGCATCCCGAGCCTTGGGTGACGACCGAATGGACCTGTCAGTAGGCCCACTGCGAATCGACATCATCGAGGGTCTGCACCGCCTACGTGTGGTGTTGGAATCGAGCCCCGAGGCGCCGGATCTGAGCTTCGACCTCACCTTCGAGTCCGACGGTCCGGCCAATCTCGAGGCCAGGCATTTCCACCGTCAGCTGGAACGAGTCACCTTCGACACCCAACGATTCGTGCAGACAGGCACGTGGTCCGGATCTCTGACCGTGGACGGCGACGTCATTCCCGTCACGCCGGAGACGTGGCGGGGTAATCGCGATCGGTCTTGGGGTGTTCGACCGGTCGGTGAAGCGGAACCGCCTGGGCGCAAAGCGGATCCGGCGATAGCAGGCAGTCAGAACTTCTTCTGGATTTACTCGATCATGCAATTCGGCGACTTCACCGTCGTCACGATCGTTCAAGAAGATCAGCAGGGACGCCGAATCCTCGAGGATGCCACTCGCGTCTGGGCGGACCGCTCGCGGGAGCCGGAGTGGTTGGGTCGACCGGACCACCAACTCACCTTCATCTCCGGTACACGCGAGGTGAAGAGCGGAACTCTGTACTTCCGGCGTCCCGGTGCACCAGGCGAGTCCGACCACATTCTGGAGATCACCTGCGAACCGATACTGCCCAACTACATCGGTGTCGGCACGGGCTACGGACTCGAGCAGGATTGGCGCCACGGGATGTGGCAGGGCGAACTGGTGGTTCAGGGCCTGCGAGAAAAGGTTTCGAACATCGAACCGTGGAAGAAGATGCTGTGCCCGGTCGACAATCTCGCCCGGTTCACCCTCGTCGAGGACGGCGTAACCCGCATCGGGACAGGCCTGTTCGAGGTAGCAGTGATCGGACCTCACCAGCGATACGGATTCACCGGCATCGGTGACGTCGCACCTTAACTACAGATCACCGTAACTCCAGATCACCACACACAGAGAAAGGCACTGCCACATGTCCACACGCACACGAATGTTGTTCGCTCGCACCGCGAAGGCCGCCGCACTTATTGTCACCGGAGGTCTGTTGTTTGCCGCTCCCGCTACGGCAATCCCGCTTGACCTGGGTTCCCTGGGCACGGGATCACTCGGTTCGGTCGATCTCGGCTCACTCGATCCGGTGCTCGCGCCGACCCCGAACTTGGCCTCCGTGGCCAACTTTCGCGACATCGCAGGAAACGACGGGACGGGATACGCCACCGCAGATGGCTCGCACCTTAAGCGCGGCGTCATCTACCGGTCCAATGCGTTGACCGCGACCAGCGACGCCGACAAGGCGACGCTCACCGGTCTCGGACTTGCCGACGCCTATGACCTGCGCGGTGCAACCGAGATCTCCAACCCGTTCATCGGTGGCGCAGACAAGCTTCCGGACGGCGTGACGTACACGAACATCCCGATCGAGTTCAAGGATCTCACCCAGCTCGCCACAACCATCAAGTCGCCGGAAGAGGCTAAGCAGTTCTTGGTCGACACCAACCGCAGTTTTGTCACCGATCCCGTTCGCCGTGCCGGCTTCAAGCAGGTCCTCTCGGACATCGCTGCGAGTGACGGGGTGCAGTTGTTCCATTGCACCTCAGGCAAGGACCGCACGGGTTGGACCGCGATGTTGCTGCAGTCCATCGCCGGTGTTCCCGCCCAGACGATCATGGACGACTATTTGTTGAGCAACACCTACCTTCAGGCGACCAACCAGAAGATTCTCGCGCAGATCTCTCAGGCCCTGAGCCCGCAGGTGGCGACCAATCTCGAGCCCGCTCTCGGTGTCGACGCTTCGTATCTGGAGGCAGGTCTCGCGCAGATCGTCAGCGACTACGGAACCGTCGATGGTTATCTCACCGCAGGTCTCGGACTCGCTCCGGACACGATCGCGCTTCTGAAGTCAAAGCTCGTCGGCTAGTTTCACGCTGCTTAAACGCTTGAACGAAGGTGTACCGGTCTCCATCGAACTTCTGGTGGGCCTCGATCCCGGAGGTTGCCCTGCGACGCGGCGAGCGCACCTTAGCCTATGTGCGCTAGAATTATGTACATGACAACTCTCCCGGTGGCCGACGCCCGAGCGCAGCTCTCTCGTCTCGTCGACGAGGCCGAGCGCACACACGAACGGTTCGAGATCACCCGCAACGGGCATCGTGCCGCCGTGCTGCTCGGCGCCGACGACTATGACGCGTTGCGCGAGACGATCGCCGTGCTGGCCGATGAATCGCTACTGGCCGGACATCTGGCGGGAGTGGCTGAGGCGCAGGCCGGGGACACCCTCGACGCTGCCGGTTTGGCTGCGTTCCTGGGTAAGAGCGAGGAGTGAGCGGCGTTGACGAGCCCTATGTCTTGGCGGTGGCGCGTTCTGCGGCTCGATCGCTGAAAGCGGGCTTGCCCGAGAAGGTTGCGGTCGCGGTCTACGCGTTCATCACCGGTCCGTTGCTCGAGAACCCTCACCGGGTCGGAAAGCGGCTCGATCCGCCGCTGGCTCCGGCGTATTCGGCGCGGCGCGGTACGTATCGGGTGCTGTACTTGATCGACGATGACGCCCGTCGGGTGACGGTCACTTCGATCGCGCACCGCTCCGATGCTTACCGCACCTGAAAAGCGTCTTAAAGTGAACAACTGCCCGAAGGCTGAACACGGGGTTTGTGATTACGGCTTGCTGCACGATCCGCACTCGTGCCAACCGGTCCCATCGTTTGCGTGACATCCAGTTTCCTGTACAAAGATGCGAAATCTTTTGAAGTGTGCTGACTTCCGCGGTCTGGGTAAATCCGAGATTGGTCAGTTCGGCACCAGCAAGTGGTCTGATGCCGGAGGGTATTGTCGGATTGTGAACCAGGATCTGATCATTCGCCGCTACCAGCCCTCGGATGAGGACGTGGTCGTCGACCTGTGGTCTCGTGCAGCCCGCGAAGCCCACCCGTTTCTTGCGGGTGAGGGGACCGGTGAACGGGAGCAGAAGATGCGAGAGGTTTATCTGATTCAGGCCGACAATTGGGTGGCTGAGCACGGCTCCGAAGTTGTTGGCCTGTTGGGAATGATCGGCTCCGAAATCGGGGGACTGTTCGTCGCGCCGGCATCACAAGGGTTGGGCGTCGGGCGGGCGTTGGTCGAACATGCCGCCACCATGCACGGCGAGGTGACACTCGAGGTTTACACCCTCAACGAACGCGCCCGCAGATTCTACGAGTTGATGGACTTCGAAGAAGAGGGGCGTCGAGACGACGCCGAGACAAACCATGAATTGATCACCCTGCGTCGTACTGGTCGCGACGCCTCCATAATTCAGGCATGACAGAGGCTATTCAGCACAGCGTTATTACGCTTGGGCCTGCTGGTCCGCCTGGAGGTGCTTGACCGGACATCCGGCGGGGAAGGTGCCGAGGTCTTCGACCTTGTAACCGTTCGGGTAGCTGCGGATGTTGGGCAGTTCGCGGGCGAATTTCCGCTTCGTGCGCACCGGGAAGAACCGCAGCAGACGCGCGCGGACTTTCAGCGCTCCGCGTGAGACGACGCGCATCGCGGTGCTCGGGTGCTTGTAGTGGAAGGCGTCGAGTAGGTGATCGTCCATGAGGGCGAAGGCGAATCCCTTGACCAGAGCCTTCGGCGCCAGGTTGTTGGGCGGGAAGGTGCACATCAGTTCGAGGGTGGAATCGGCGACGGCTCGCGCGCCGGGATCAAATGAAAAGCGTTCGCGCTCATAGTCGTCGAGAAGTTTGACGAACCCCTCGTAGGTGTCAGGCGTGTCCTTGATGTTCATGTACCGACCCAGGTGGCGGTAGTAGTTCGTCGACCCGACGATCTCGTTCTCGGTCATCTTTCGCCAGCCGTACGCGTCGAGCCATCTGACCGGTGTGACGACGAAGGTGGCCAGGACGTAGAGCATGTCGTCGTTGGAGATGTCGTACGAGCCGTGCATCTGATTCATTCGGCGCACGCTCTTGCGGCCTTCGGTGCTGCTGAGGCCGTGCTCGAGGATCGCGTCGAGGATCAGGCTGGTGTCGTCGTAACGCTTCTGAACCTTGTCGGTGAACTCGCCCGTGGAGAAGAGGAGCTTGCCGATGGAGGGGACTGCGTACGTGCGAAACAGTGCGAAGCTGAGCGCCTGATTGATGTCCCAGGGGAACTCTTGCGCCGCGAGAATGCGCGACATCTCTTCGTAATCGGTTTCGGGATCGAGTCGATCCGTGCGACTGCGGAGGTCGTAGCGCTTCATCTGAACACTCCCTGGGACTGGTCTGCGCGCGGCAGAGGTAGGTGTGAGCTGCACCACCGACTGTAGTTCTGACAACACGCGTTGTCTAGGGGGTGTGAATAGTCGACTTTCCTTCGTTTCGGGCGTTGTACCAGGGGTATCCGGAAAGTGTTGTCGACCCGAGGAGCAGCTATGAGCGTCACACGCACGGCCGGGGTTTTTGCGGCCATCGGACTACCGATTGCCGCGAGCGTCATGTTCGCCGGAGTCGCCTCGGCTGATCCGCCCCACCCTTTCGGCGGCGCCGCCGTCACCATCGGGTGTCCGAATCAGGGGTCGCTGGCTTCGTTGACCGGTCTCACCGGCCAGTCCGGACCAGAGGCCAATCCGCCCATTGCCAAGGGTGATATTCGCTTCGATTCGTTCCCGGCAGCTGCGCCAATCCCGGCGGCCGGACAGGTCACCGTTGCGTGGGTCAATACAGACACCGGCAAGTCCGGAATCGTCGACCTGGTAGGGACTTACCCGTATCTCTCCGCGACGGTCAATACCGGCGTCGGCAATGTCGTTGCGACGGCGTTCGGTTCGATCAACTGGGGCAGTAGTCCCATCTGCCAGTCGAATCCGACGATCGGCAGGTTCATAGCCTGATCATCACAGGGTTCACAGCCTGAACAGGCACAGAGTTGGCGGTATCGCGTGATTATCTGTCATCTCGGAGATACCGCCGGGTCCGTCCCATCCCATATTCTGAAACATGTTAGGTGAAAGCATATTTCAGGGATGGAAAAGGTGGCGACGTGAACGGGTCGAGCGCGCGTCAGTTGATGAGCCAGATGCTCGTCGAGAAACGAAACAGCCTTGCACCCGAAAAGGTCGGCATGCGAAGCGAGGGTGCTCGCCGCATGCACGGCCTCAGTCGGCGTGATGTCGCACAGATTGCCGACATCAGTTTCAATCACTACCAACGGTTGGAACAGGGTACGTCCGTGGGTGTTTCGGCTCCGGTCATCGTGAGGATCTGCGACGCCTTGTTGATGGAGGACGACGAGAAGGCGCGCATGCTGGCATTGCATCAGGCATGGGCGCGCCCTCGTCGACCTCGGCCCGGATCCCGAGTTGCCGGATCTCAGGCCGCCGGTGAAATCTCCGGTAGGCAGCGGGCCAGTTCGTCCGGCGTGTAGTAGAAACTACCGGCGCTCACCGGAGCGCACGGGGCCGCAAAGGCTGTCTCACGCTCGTTGTAGAGCATTCGGACCAGACGCTTGCCGTCCGGCCCGGCGTAGACGTCCCACTGCACGTTGGCAGCCATCGGGCTGACCTGCGCTCCGCGCCAGGGGTTGTTCGCATAGGTGTAGAGGTCGCCCTCCGCCTGCGAGACGGTGCTTCCCGGCAGTTTCAGGAGCGCCGCGAAGGGGATGATCGTTTCTGCGTGTGCGAACCGGAAATCCGCTCCCGGTACGGCGTCGTCGCCGTTGTGTTCCTGCAAGCCGCGCAGGAACTCGTCGCGGAGCACGGTAGCCATCCGATAGGTGACGTCTTCACCGGTGAAGCCCGGACCCTTGGCGTAGAAGTCCTCGGCATCGTTCGTGTACGCGAGCCATTGTGCGTCGGCAGGTTCGATGAATCGCTCGAAATTCCACTTGCCTTCTTCGGCCATGCCCGGAGTGATGATGTACGTGTTGTACAGCATGTATGCAGCGTCGACCTCGTTGTCGATCGTGCTGGAACCCTTGCCGCGGTCGACGAGTGAGTACTCGCCCGCGCTCAGGCGGTTGACGAAGTTCTCCGAGTAGAGCTTGAGCATCATGTGCCGTGAGACCTCGCGGGTGCGGGGAAGATCGGCGATCTGGTCGTCGACGGCTTTCAGTCGAGGATCGGACTCTTCGTAGTCCTTGTAGTCGGCATTTGCATCGGAGTCGTGGAAGTAGAGGAGATCGGCATCCGTCGTCACCGGTGCAACATCGCCGGCGACGGCTGGAAACGCACCGGTCAGGCCCTGAGCGAAGTTGTCAGCGCTGTCCACGGCACGGTCGACACCCGACGAGGTCAACGTGATGGTTCCCTGTTGCGCTGCGATGGCGTCGAACAGTTGGGGAAGGCGTTCGGTGACCCGCGCGCCGAGCTGCCTGTGTTCGGTGATCCCGAGTCCGCTGAGGTTGCCGTACCCCAGCTTCTTGTTGGCGGCCATGAGATCACGAAGGGCCGGGCCGAATTCCTTGCCTACGGGATTCAATGCGTTCTCGGCTTCGGCGATTTCCCACAGCTGCAGGCTCAGGTCGTCGTACTTCAGGCTCGACAGCGCTCTGGAACCATGGCGCGCAACGCTTTCCGTGTACACCGGGGAGTACGCCGTCGGCGGCGCCTGATAGTCGGCGATGCGCTGGCCGGGAGTGTAGGGCGTCTTGGACGTGAAACCGCCGTCGGTCGACGCCGGGGTCTCGGCCGAACCGGAACTCGAACCAGCGTCGAGCGAACCGAACGATGACGCCGTGGCGATGGACTGGACGCTGCTGGTGACAAGCACTAGTCCGACAGCGCCGGCAGCGGCCAGCACGCCGAAGCGTGAGCTTCGCATGGTGAGTTGATCCCCTCCGTCGGTGCCGAGGTGACACGACGGAAGGAAAGTTAGAACAGCTAAGCGTCCGAATTGCACCTATTTGCCCATGTGCAGATGGACGCGGGGTTACAAGTTTCGGATTCGGAGAGCTCAGGAGGGTTTGGCGGCAATCCCGATCGACACGGAGAGCGACAACGCTATGAGGGTCATGGCCAGCCACTGGTAGCTCTTGGGCGTGGGCTGCTTCTTACGTCCGAACTTGCTCACTGATGTCTCCCGTTTGTCCGTGGGTACTCAGCACATATTACTGTTCCATTACCCCAATGGCGCGGTCGAGAGGAAACTGTGCGCGATCAGACAGCAGGCGGACCGCGAAGTCCGCCCGCTGCCCTGTGATCAAGAGATCGTGCGCAGTTCCCGTCGCAGTATCTTGCCGGTGACGGTCTTCGGCAGTTCCTCCACGAGCACCACAGATCGTGGGTATTTGTACGCCGCCATCCGCTGTTTGCAGTGATCGATCAGTTCGTCCGGCGTCACCGACGCCCCCGCGACGAGGCTGACGAACGCCTTCACCGTCTCACCGCGGTATTCGTCGGCGATACCGACGACAGCCGCCTCACGGACTGCGGGGTGCTCGGCAAGAACGTCCTCGACCTCGCGTGGCCACACCTTGTAGCCGGACGCGATGATCATGTCCTTCTTACGGTCTACGACGTAGAACCAGCCGGCTTCGTCCATGAACCCCACGTCGCCGGTGTGGAACCATCCGTCGCGAATGGCCGACGCACTCTCCTCCGGCTTGTTCCAGTAACCGCGCACCACCTGTGGACCACGGACGACCAATTCGCCGATCTCTCCGATCGGCAGGACCGCACCGCCCTCGTCTTCGATGCGGACCACGGTGTTGGGTACTGGAACGCCGACGGACAGTGCCCCGGACGTGGGGTCGACGGGCGTATCCGCCCCGACGGGAACGGCGTGAGTGGGCGACGTCGTCTCGGTCAGACCGTAGATGTTGTGCAGCGCAGCACCGGTCATGGCGCGGACGGCCTCGGCGGCAGTCGGCGAGATGGGTGCGCCGCCGGAGTAGAGCAACCGCATGGACGTAAAGTCTTCCGGCGCGCAGCCCGGAGTGTTGAGCAGCGCGGTGAACGCGGTAATGGCTCCGACTGTGAATGTCGGTTGGTGCTCACGAATCGCGTCGAGCATCACCTCGGGCTGGAAGCGATAGGCCAGCACCAGCGGCATTCTCGCCAGGACGGACACCGCGATGTGACCGATCAACCCCGTGATGTGGAAGAGCGGTGCGACGCCGAGAACCGTGTCTTTCGGGGTGAGCCCCAGCCAGTCCCGGTACACCTGGGCGTTGAAGGTCATGTTCGCGTGAGAGGTCATCGCCCCCTTCGGCGGACCGGTGGTTCCCGACGTATAGGTCAGTACCGCGATGTCTTCCGGTGCAACGTCAGTGGTGACCGGATCGCCGAGCCGATGTTCGTCGATCAGGGTCGCAAGATCGTCCGTGCCGAGGTCCTTCTTCACGATTCCGTCGAAAATCCTTGGATCGTTGCGACTTTGGTACTCGAGTTCCGAGGTGGTGATAACTCGCCTGACCGGCGAGTCGGAGACGACATTGCGGCCCACGGACTCGTAGAGCCCCTCGAGTGCGATGAGAACGGCAGCTCCGGAATCTTCGAGTTGGTATCCCAATTCTCGTTCACGGCTCATGGGATTGATCGAGACTGCGACGCCGCCGGCTTTCCAGATTCCGGCGAGCGCGAGCACGAACTGCGGAACGTTCTGGAGGAACAGAGCGACGCGGTCACCCTCCACCAGTCCACCGGCTCGGAGTGCTCGGGCCAGGGCGTCACTCTGCTGATCCAGTTCGGCGAAACTGAGTTGACCGTCGAAGTACTTCACAGCCGTGGCGTCCGGATCAGAGCGGACCGTGGTCGCCAACATCTCGAGCATCGTGGGGTGCTCGACCTCGATGTCGGGGGGAACGTCGTTGCGGTACAACGCCAACCAAGGGCGATCTTCGTATGTCATTTGATGGCAACCGGATTCACGGGAGAGCCGCTGGCCTTGGCAACCTTGAGTGGTGCGGCGACGTACAAGAATGTGTACTGGCCGTCGGACGCACAGTCTTCAGCCAGTTTCTCGAGATCGCAGATCTCGGTGAACACCACGCCGAGATTGCGCA
Source organism: Rhodococcus sp. NPDC056506 (assembly GCF_042794945.1). Taxonomy (NCBI): domain Bacteria; kingdom Bacillati; phylum Actinomycetota; class Actinomycetes; order Mycobacteriales; family Nocardiaceae; genus Rhodococcus; species Rhodococcus sp. NPDC056506. The sequence goes on from NZ_JBHTSW010000001.1 coordinate 60,215, forward strand.
TCAGAGCGTTGTGGAGTACCAGTGCCACACCGTTTTCGGGGTCGGTGGTGACCTCGTTGGCGATGGTATCCGTTACCAGGTTCGGGATCTCCATGTCCTGGAACCACTGGACGAGTTCGGGGCTGTAGATCAGGCCGGGCTCGCAGAAGCCCTCGTAGAAGGCTTCGCCCTGGTCGAAGAACAGCTTGAGGAAGTTGGTGCGGATGACGAGGATGTCACGCTTCTCGATGGTGACGCCCTGCGCTTCGGCACAGGCCAAAAGATCATGGTGCGTGAATGTTTCGGCCTTGTCGAGGTTTTCCTTGCCGCGGAACTTTGCCATGTCGAGAAGTACCGCACGTCCGACGACGCCGCGGTCGGCAATCGGTTCGACGCTGGCCTTCTCCAGGCCGCCGACAGTCGTGTCAGCGGAGTATCCGTTCCACAGCGCACCGTCGTACCAGACGTGGCCGAGTGCGTCGTACTGCGTCGAACCCTGCAGGAACGCGTCGATCTTGTCGTCCGCGTAATGCAGGCCGCCGGGGAAGTTGGGGGCGTCGTCGCCGTCCCAGCTGCTCTCGTCGAAGATCTGTGTGCGCTCGGCAGGGCTGCGTCCCGGCCACACCGGATCACCCTTGGGGTCGCCGATGAGCCGTTGAAGCGTGAACACGGAACCCTGCTTGATGGTTCCGACGCCACGAAGCACCTGTCCGGCGTCGAGGTAGTTCAGTGAACCGACCTCGTCGGACTCTCCCCACTTGCCCCAGTTGCTGGGTGCGTCGCGCAGGAGTTCTCCAAGATATGGCGCCTCGGTCATGGTGATTCGATCCTCTCGCTACCGACACCGAACGATCGCTCGGGCGGACCTGGGTCTTTGTGATCCACATCATGTTCAGGCCGATAATCAGTAGTCAACATGTTCACCGATTGCCGTGGTCATCGCATTGTTGGAAATCCAATGTTCGGGAATACTGAACGCTGTGACCGAAATCGAGAATGCCGTCCTGATTGGAGCGTCGATCCGGCAGGCACGGCGTCACAGCGGGCTCTCGCTGCGCGAATTGGCCAGGCGTCTCGATGTCAGCGCGGCTACCCTCAGCGCCGTCGAGACCGGAAAGACCAGGGTCAGCGTCGACAGGTTGGCGGCGATCGGGGGGATCCTCGGAGTGCGTTTCGACGCACTGCTCCCGGCCGCGATAGTGCGTCCGCCGGAACAGCCACGATGGGGTGGCGACGACGCGGACCCGAGCGCACATTTTCGCCCGAACGAGTGGCGAAGGTTTGGCCCGAGTTCGTTCGATCCGGTGTTGGCGGCCGCGCTTGCGGAGATGGTGAAGACCGGATATCACGGCGCTGCGATGCGTGAGATCGCCAAGCGCGCGCAGATGAGTGTGCCGGGTCTGTACCACCACTATTCCAGCAAGCAACAAATGTTGGCCGAAATTCTCGACCTCACCATGGCCGAACTCAACACGAGATCGTTGGCCGCAATCGACGAGGGCGAAAGTCCCTCTGAAAGGCTGGCTCTGCTCGTCGAATGTGTGACCTTGTTCCATATCTATCGCCGCGATCAAGGTTTCCTGGGTGCCAGCGAAATGCGCAGTCTCACAGACGAGAACAGGTTGCGCATCACGGAATCACGCAACTACCAGCAATGGTTGACGACGAAGCAAGTCGACGACGGAATCGCCGCCGGTGTGTTCGGGACGGATCGACCGCGACAGGCTGCGCGTGCAATCGTCGTGATGTGTGTCTCTGTCGCGCAATGGTATCGGCCGAGCGGACCACAAACGCCCGAGGAAATCGCACGCGACTATGCGCGTTTTGCGCTCGATCTGGTGCGCTACCGACGACCGTGACGGACGTCATCCGGTTCGGGTGATGCGCCTGCGCGCAAACGGGTCCATGCTTGGAAGGTATCCGTACCGCGACTCGAGTAAGGAACGAAACCTAATGTCTTCCAAGCTGTCTCACAAGGCCTACATGATCGGCGCCGGCATCGGAAACCTTTCGGCGGCGATCTATTTGATTCGAGACGGTGAGTGGGATGGTGCGGACATCACCATCATGGGTCTGGACATGCACGGAGCGAACGACGGCGAATCTGCCGCTACCTTCCAGCACCAGTACGGTCATCGCGAGCTCGGAAACGACGCGGGTTTCATCAACCGTGGCGGGCGCATGCTCAACGAGGAGACCTACGAGAACCTCTGGGACGTGCTGAGTGCGGTTCCGTCGCTGGACAACCCGGGAAAATCGGTAACGGATGACATCCTCGATTTCGACCACGCACATCCGACGCACGACGTTGCACGGTTGATCGACCGAGACGGCATCCGCAACAAGGGTGAGAACGACTACAAGCACATGCAATTCGACAACAAGGATCGCTACTTGTTGACGAAGCTGATGACGTTGCCGGAGTCGGACGAGGCAAAGTTGGACGATATCAGCATCGAGCAGTGGTTCGAGGACACTCCGCACTTCTTCACCACCAACTTCTGGTACATGTGGGAGACCACATTTGCTTTCAAGCGGGTGAGTTCGGCGATGGAGCTTCGCCGGTACATGAACCGAATGATTCTCGAGTTCAGTCGCATTCAGACGCTCGCCGGTGTCACCAGGTCGCCGTACAACCAGTACGAGAGCATCATCTTACCGATGCGGGCCTTCCTCGAAGGCAAGGGCGTGAAGTTCGTCAACGAACTGAAGATCACGGAGTTCGTGTTCAAGGACACTCCGCTTCGGGACGAGATCATCGTGACGGGACTCGACTACGAAAACGTCAGCACCGGTGAGAAGGGCCGAATCGACGTAGCGGAGGGCGATTTCGTCTTCGACACCAACGGCAGCATCACCGACAGCTCGTCGATCGGCGATCTGGATACCCCGATCGTGGAAGACATGAGGTACGCGCCGAGTGCACTGCTGTGGAAGCAGGCTACCGAGCATTTCTACGACCTCGGGAATCCCGACAAGTTCTTCGGGGATCGGGAGCAGAGTGAGTGGACCAGCTTCACCGTCACCACTTCGTCACACGAACTCATCAACGAGATTTCCCGAATCACCAAGCAGCTCCCCGGAAATGCGCTCAACACGTTCGTGGACTCGAACGTCCTTCTGTCGATCGTGGTTCACCATCAGCCGCACTATCACGCGCAGAAGGAGAACGAAGGGGTCTTCTGGGGTTACTGTCTGTTCCCACGCAAGAACGGTGACTACGTGAAGAAGCCGTTCATCGAGATGACCGGCCGGGAAATGCTGGAAGAGACGCTCGGACACCTCGAAGCGCTCGACGAGAGCGGTGCGCTCGCCGCGCGTCGACAAGAGATCATGGACAGCGTCGTGAATTCGATTCCCAGCCATATGCCTTACGCCAGTGCGCTGTTCAATCGGCGCGCCGTCGGCGACCGGCCGCTGGTGGTGCCGAAGCACTCCAAGAATTTGGCCTTCATCAGTCAGTTCGCGGAGTTGCCGTTCGACATGGTGTTCACCGAGCAGTACTCGGTGCGCTGCGCTCAAGTGGCCGTCTACAAGTTCCTGGGGATTCCGGAAGACAAGCTCACCAAGATGCATCACTACGAGAAGGATCCGAAGGTCCTCGCCAAGGCCGCAGTGACGATGTTCCGCTGAGGAGTGCTCAGCGACCGTGCCGCTTCTCGTAGTCCTCGCGAGTGCGATCGGCGCGGCGCTGGGCCTTCTCGTCGAGCAGTTCGGGATCGAGTCCGTGGCTCAGTAGGCGGTGACGGCGGTAGATGGTGCCGAGCGCCACGACGAAGTACGCGAGCGGGATGAGCAGCAAGGCCATCATGGCCAGGGGGATCCAGATCGGTCCGGGAATCAAGAGGAACAGTAGGAGAATCAGCGTCGCCGGCACTGTGAAACGAATGATGTAGCGCGCCTGCGCCCCCGGGCCCACCAGATCGTTCCGAACCCAGTCCTGATACCGGTCGGGGAGCGTCTTTCCCAGCAGGTATCCGCAGTATTGGGGGAAGTTCGGGCGAGTCTGTTCGGCCATGGTCTCCAGGATAGTGCCTGGTACTGCCGCTTACACCGGTGCCTTGAACGTGCGGCGGTACGCGCTCGGTGAAACGCCGAGGGCCTCGTTCATGTGTTGACGCATCGATGTCGCAGTCCCGAAGCCGGTTCGAGCAGCAATTGCATCGATCGACAGATCGGATTCCTCCAAAAGTTCCCGTGCTCGATCGACACGTCTGCTGGTCAACCAGCGGTTCGGTGTCGTTCCGACTTCGTCGCGGAATCGGCGACTGAACGTACGGACGCTCATGTTGGCGCGCGTCGCCAGGTCCGCCAGGGTGATCGGCTCGCCTAGATGTTCGAGGGCCCAGTGCCGAGCGTCGGCAGTCGATTCCGAAGGCTTGTCGGCCAGGGGGCGCCGGATGTACTGCGCTTGGCCGCCGTCGCGCCACGGCGGTACGACGCAGCGCCTCGCGACGGTGTTCGCCACTTCCATGCCGTGGTCGCGCCTGACAATGTGCAGACAGAGATCGACGCCTGACGCCACGCCGGCCGACGTCAGGATGTGGCCTTCGTCGACGAACAGCACGTCCGGATCCACGTTCACCTTGGGATAGACACGCTGGAAATGGTCGGTGTTGCGCCAGTGCGTCGTGGCGCGGAGTCCGTCGAGCAAACCCGCCGCGGCAAGGATGTAAGAGCCTGTGCAGATCGAGACCAGCCGAGTGCCCGGCCGGATGTGTTGGAAAGCTGCGGCCAACTCGGGGGAGAGGTAACCGTCTTCGTAGGCCGGACCCAACTCGTACGACGCGGGGATGACGACGGTGTCGGCGGTGGCGAGCAGTTCACTCCCGTGGTCGACCGAGATGCTGAAGTCTGCATCGGTCTGCACGGGATTGCCATCGACGGTGCAGGTGAGGATCTCGTACAGCGGCCGATCCTCGATGTCGAGGGCACGCCCGAAGATGCGCGCCGGGATGCCGAGTTCGAAGGGTATGACTCCATTCAGAGCCAGTACGACGACGCGATGCGGACCAGACATGGCTTGATTCTTTCATATATTGGCAATCTGGCCACTGTTCTCGATCGAATCCGAACTGCAGAATCTTCTCTGTGACTTCTGAGACCGCTCTCCCCGAATCGGGCCAACAGCAGGTGAGCCCGCCGCGCTTTCACCGCGCCTGGTCCGTCGCGATCGTGGCGTTCCTGGCGTTGGTCGGTGCGGCGAGCTTCCGCGCCGCGCCTTCGGTGCTGATCGATCCGCTGCACGAGGATTTCGGTTGGTCGCGCGCCAGCATCTCCGCCGCAGTCTCGGTCAACCTGATTCTGTACGGGCTGACCTCTCCGTTCGCCGCTGCCTTGATGGAGAGGTTCGGTATCCGGGCGGTCGTCACCTCGGCGTTGGCGCTCATTTCACTCGGTAGCGGTCTCACGATATTCATGACCTCGAGTTGGCAGCTCATCCTGCTGTGGGGTGTCTTTGTCGGCCTCGGCACGGGTTCGATGGCGCTGGCGTTTGTTGCCACCATCGTCGATCGATGGTTCGTCGAGAAGCGCGGTCTTGTGACCGGCATCCTCACCGCCGGTGGTGCGGCCGGTCAGTTGGTGTTCCTGCCTGTCCTGGCGAAGATCGCCGAAACCTACGACTGGAAGAGCGTCGCATTCACGGTCTCGTTCGCCGCACTGGCCGTCGTGCCGTTCGTTCTGCTGTTCCTGCGCAACTACCCGTCCGACGTGGGTACGACGCCCTACGGTGCGCCCGCCGACTACACCCCACCGGCCAAGCCTGTCTATCAGCGCGGCGGCGCCGGAGCCCGCGCGATCTCGGTACTGGTCATGGCGTCGAAGACCAAGGTGTTCTGGCTTCTCGCCGGCACCTTCGCGATCTGCGGCGCAAGCACCAACGGCCTGATCGGAACGCACTTCGTTCCGGCGTCGCACGATCACGGAATGCCGATCACCACGGCCGCGTCCCTGTTGGCGTTGATCGGAATCCTCGACATGGTCGGCACCATTGCTTCGGGTTGGTTCACCGACCGGATGGACTCGCGAAAACTTCTCGGCATCTACTACCTCTTCCGCGGAATCTCGCTGCTCTTCCTGCCGCTGCTGCTCGCCAACACCGTGAATCCGCCGATGATCGCGTTTGTGATCTTCTACGGGCTCGATTGGGTGGCGACGGTTCCGCCGACCGTCGCGCTGTGCCGTCAGCACTTCGGTGCCGACGCCCCCATCGTGTTCGGTTGGGTGCTGGCATCGCACCAGATCGGTGCGGGTCTGGTGGCCTTCTTGGCCGGCCTCGTTCGTGATCAGATCGGCTCGTACGACGCTGCCTTCTTGGTGGCCGGCGCGCTCTGCGCGATCGCTGCAGTCATGTCGTTGTTGATCGCAAAACGTCCGAAAGAGGCAGTATTGGTTGACTCTGTCTGATTCGGCACTGTGATCGGTACCACCGACGGGGTAAGTTGTGTGTAACTCCAAGAACTACTCACCAGTAGGGGTACTGAAATGCCTGCTCCGTCCGCTGCGACCTTCTCGCGGCTCGCCGATCTGATCGCCATCGACAATGTTGCCGATCGCCCGACGAAGTCCATCACCGAGGTGTTCACCGGCAAGGAGCTGGCGACCATCCCCGTCGGCACCGCCGACGACGCACTTGCGGCCATCGCCCGCGCGCGCGTCGCTCAGAAGGAATGGGCCAAGCGCTCAGTCCTCGATCGCGCTGCCGTCTTCCACCGCTACCGCGACCTCATCCTCGAGAACCGTGACGCACTCATGGACATGGCTCAGGCCGAGACCGGAAAGTCGCGTACCGCAGCTCAGGAGGAAGTCCTCGACATCTCGATGACGTCGCGTCACTACGCACGCGTGGCGCCGAAGCTGCTGCGTCCGCGTCGCGTCTCCGGCATGCTCCCGGGCCTGACGAAGACCGTCGTCCGCTACCAGCCCAAGGGTGTCGTCGGCGTCATCTCGCCGTGGAACTACCCGATGACGCTGGCCGTGTCCGACGCCGTCGCCGCGCTGCTCGCCGGTAACGCCGTTGTCCTCAAGCCGGACAGCCAGACGCCGTACTGCGCGCTCGCCTGCGTCGAACTGCTCTACAAGGCGGGTCTGCCCCGCGACCTCTTCGCCGTGGTTCCCGGACCGGGCTCCGTCGTCGGCACCGCGCTGGTCGAGAACACCGACTACCTCATGTTCACCGGTTCCACCGCGACCGGTCAGCTCCTCGCCGAGCAGGCCGGCCGTCGACTGATCGGCTTCTCCGCCGAACTCGGTGGCAAGAACCCGATGATCGTCGCCGCCGGCGCAGACCTGCGCGAGGTCACCGACGCCGCTGTGCGTGCGTGCTTCTCCAACTCCGGTCAGCTGTGCATCTCCATCGAGCGCATCTACGTCGAAGAGTCCATCGCACCCGAGTTCATCCGCATGTTCGGTGATCGCGTCAAGAAGATGAACCTCGCCGCCGGATACGAATTCGGAATCGAGATGGGCAGCCTCGTCTCCGAGGCGCAGGTCAAGGCAATTTCCGCTCATGTCGACGACGCAGTCGTCAAGGGCGCCACCGTCATTGCCGGCGGCAAGGCCCGCCCGGACATCGGACCGCTGTTCTACGAGCCCACGCTGCTCACCGGGGTTCCCGAGGACGCCGAGTGCTACCGCGACGAGACCTTCGGGCCGCTCGTCTCGATCTACCCGGTCAAGGACGTCGAAGAGGCCATCGCTCAGGCCAACGACACCGAATACGGCCTCAACGCCAGTGTTTGGGCGGGAAGCAAGGCTGCCGGTGAAGCTATCGCAGCGCGCATTCACGCCGGCACCGTCAACGTCGACGAGGGTTACGCTCCCACCTGGGGCAGCACCGCAGCACCGATGGGCGGCATGGGCGTCTCGGGCGTCGGTCGTCGTCACGGCGCCGAGGGTCTGATCAAGTACACCGAACCGCAGACCGTTGCCACCACTCGCGTCATGAATCTCGGTGGACCGCGCGGACTTCCGGCCAAGGTGTGGGCAAAGCTCATGCCTCACGCCATCAAGATCATGTCCTGGGTTCCGGGCCGGTAGCGGGTGGAGACCGCCAGCGCCTACATCGAGGCGACGCCGGTATCGGTGTGGAAGGTTGTCAGCGACATCGAGGGTTTGGGTCGCTTCAGTCCTGAAAACACCGGCGGCACGTGGACTTCCGGAACTCCGGGCACTGTTGGTGCAAAGTTCAAGGGCACCAACAAACATGGTCTGATTCGCTGGAGCACGCACTGCACGGTGGTCGACGTGGTCGACTGCCGGAAGTTCTCCTTCGAATCGGACGAGCCGAAAGCGCGGTGGACCTACGTGCTCGAACCTTCGGGAACGGGCACTGTGCTCACCGAGACTCGTGAGATCTACGCGACGCCCGCACTTTACGTGCGCATGATGTCGGGTAGCGGCCTACTCGGTCGGGGTCGAGATCAGCTGATGCAGACCGGAATGGAAACTACTCTGGCGCGTATCAAGGCGTTTCTGGAGAGCTAGAAACTGACACAAGTGGGGCGGGGCGGGGTTAGGGTGGGGCCCCCCCACAGGTTTTTGTGGTTTTTTTTTTTTTGGGGGTGGTGGGGGCCGGGGGTTTGGGGGGGGTGTAAAACAACGCGGATTTGGAGGGGGGGT
>NZ_JBHTSW010000001.1:68825-123189 GCF_042794945.1 Rhodococcus sp. NPDC056506
GGCGGTTCCCCCCCCCGGGGGTGGGCTCCACTCCCTCCGCACCCCCACGCTCTATAACAACCCCCGGCCGCTATTCACGGCTTTGCGGTACCCCAACACCAAAACCCAGGCGGGCCCCAACTCGTTCCCCCCCCCCCCCCACTTCTGTTGTTGGAGATCTAGTTTGCAGTGCTGATGAGCGCAGCGTCGATGAGCGCGGTGTAGACACGCTCCGGTTCTTCGGCGATGCGATTGAGTACGTACAGCCACCACTGTGTTCCGAAGATGACGTATTCGCGTGTGGTGAAGCCCGCTGCTCGGAGGGCGTCCAGTTGCTCGGTGCCGAGGCCGAGCAGCATCTCGAACTCGACGTGCTCGCCTCTGAGCTTCGAATCATGCTCGGCACGTAGTGCTTCGAGGATGTCGCGGTCATGTGTCGCGATGGAAACCTTGTGACCCGAGTCGACGATCCGGGCTGCGTAGTCGAGATACGCGTCGCGCAGTTCGGCACTACCGCGTGGGTAGGCGACGGACTCGGCTTCGAGGAAGGCGCCCTTCACGATCCGGATGCGGCCGGGTCGGTCGAGCAGCGCGGCGAGATCCTTTGCGGTGCGGTGCAGTCGGGCCTGAACGGTGATCCCCACGTGAGTGAACCGCTCGGCCAGTCGCGCGTGCATATCGAGGACCAGGTCGGTGCGGTCGGACGCTTCGGCGGAGATGATCAGTTCGGCACCGGCGCGTTCCGTGGTCTCGGCCAGGCGCACGACATTGCGAAAGCACTGCTCCGGATCGATCACCAAGCCGATGTGCGAGAGGTCGAACGACACGGTGCTGTCTACGCCCGACGTTCCGATCCGTTCCGCCAATTCCACGAACACATCGGTTTCGGCGTTCGCGAGTTCGGGATCCCGGACGCTTTCCCCCGTGTATTCGATGCTCGCCTTGTGTCCTCGCGCGAGGATCGAGGGGAGGCGACCGAAAGCGTCGTCGATGGTTTCGCCGCCGATGTAGCGAGCGGCGACTTTCCGTGCGAGTGCTGCCGTCGCAGCGTCCGCCATGGTGCGTTCTTTCAGGGATTCGTCGAGTGCGAGGCGGCGAAGGACGTCCGCGGCCTGGGCTTGTAGATCCGTGTTCACGGCTTCAGCGTATCCGGACAAGGGTGCGGGAATTAATCTCCAGACCCTTGCGTTCGATCTATTGTCGATATATCGTCGATACGTCAAACAAACACAGACAGTCCAGGAGGACAACATGTACGCCCCACACAACAACCCAGAAATGCAAGAACGTCGCGAGCATGGCCGCCGAGGCCCGCATCGTGGACACGGTTTCCGTCGAGGATTCGAGGGAGAGCGACCCGAGGGTCGCTTCGAAGACCGAGAAGAAGGACGCCCCGAAGGCCGACGCAGCCGCGGCGGTCAGCGTGGATTCGGCCGGCCCGACCAGCGCGGACACGGCCGCCCTCACTTCGGTGAAAGCGGCGCAACTCTCCGCCCCGCGATGGGCCTACTCCGAGGTGCCGCTGTCGCGGTAGCCGCAGGTGGGACCGCTGAGCAGGTAGCCAAGGCAGAGGCAATCCTTGCCGAGGCACGCCGAGCACTGTTCGAGATGCTGGCGGAAAAGCCGGCCGATGTAGAACCGGCTGACGCCGAAGCTACAGCCGCAGAATCTGCCGACACACTGCCGGCAGAGTGATCACGGCGCTCAGGCGCCGACGGTGACTTCCTCGCTGTTCATGCCGGAAACGTGGCCGTCGGCGCCCTCTCGCCAGTACCCGACAACATTGTGCTTGTCGCGAGCGATTCCTCGAACTTCCCTCAGATGCTTGCGAATGCGACGGCTGGTTGCGCTTTCGCACGCCACCCACGCGTAGATGTCGGCCGTTTCGGATTCGGGAAACTCGACCTTCTCCACAGCTTCGAAGAGCGCGCTCGGCGCCTTTCCGAGGCCACTCCCCACGAGCCACGTGTACGTGACATCGCCGCGAGTGACAAGTTCCTGTCGATCCTCTTCGGTTTCGACCTCGATGATCGCTTGTGCGACATCGCCTTCACGAAGTTCTTCGACAATCCTGCCCAGTCCGGGGAGACCCGTGGCGTCTGCGACCAGCAGCTGCCAGCGAGGACCCGCCGGAGCTTGGTAATGGGAACGAGAACTGTCCGACCAGAAGACGCCGAGTAGGTGACCTGGTTCGGCCCGCAGGGCCCAATCTGCTGCAATACCGCCAGGGTGCACGACGAAGTCGATGTCCAGACGTCGGCCGCCGTCGTGCACCTTGCGCACGGTGTAATGCCGCCACGGTGGCTCGGTTCCGAGGTCGGCCTTGCCGTAGTCGGGATTGTTGAAGTAATCGTATTCTGCTTCTGTTTCACCGGGTTTCGGAAACGCGAGGTCGATGCGCTCGTCGCCCTGTCCGCCGGTCGGCCAGTGCCAGTCGCCTTCTGCCTCGATGCTGATTCGCCGCATGTGCGGGGTCAGGGACGTGACGGTGACAACGCGGGCGGGTTCGCAGAAAGACATGCCTCGACCCTATGGGTCCGGCGTGTCGAAGTGGAGACAGATGCTGTCGCAAGACGGACATCGAGCGCAGCCGAAAAGGCCAGCGTATGCCCCGGGCATGATTCTTCCCCGGTGCACACGCTGGCCTTTTCAGTTATGTCGGTTCACGCTGCTGTTGGTGGGCTGTTCCCGCCGATCGGATGCTGGAACGGATCGATCGACATCGGCGGATAGAACACCGTTTTCCGATTCGGGCCTATCTCGACTCGCCATTCGGTGTGGTGCAGTGTCCGATGATGATGACCGCACAACAAGATCAGATTGTCGAGATCCGTTGGGCCACCATCATTCCAGTGAACAATATGGTGAGCATCGCACCACCCCGATGGTGTTCCGCATCCCGGAAACGCACAACCACCATCGCGCACAGCCAACGCCCGCCGCTGCGGCACCGTCGCGGTCCTTGCTTCCTTGCCGCAGTCGAGCGGAACACCGTTCTCATCCAACAGAATCCGCGTCACGGTGCAGTCGCACGCCAACATCCGGGCAGTGTCGATACTGATCGGGCCCACCCAATCCGTCCACGCGAACCCGAGTTCATCGGTCGACGGCAACAAGTCTTTTAAAGCCTGTAGATCCGTCATGTCTTTTGCGCTGGCCGTGAGAGTGATGTGCGGTTTCACCCCGCCCTCGATCGGACCCAACCCCGCCCGCTCGTACCGCCGCAGTAGTTCGCAGAACCCGTCCGCGCGTCGTAGCGCCGGAGTGCGGGTGTCCTTCACTCCGTCCTTCTCCGGCGTCGGCGCCGACAGGCTCGACAACAGAGTGATCAGACGGGCACCGTTGACCGCATCCAGATCACCCTTCACCGACACACGCCCGTACAAACCTTTCGAGGCATAGAACTCGTTACGCTCCGAATCCTCACCCACAGGGACGCCGTCCTCACGCTTGCCGTACTGCTTCTCGATCCGCCGAATCGCCGCCCGCACCGCATCACAATCAGCGATGTTCTTCGACGCCAACTCCAACAGGATCCCGCGGGCCTTGTCCACATCGGCTGGGGTCATGTTCTTGGGTGGATGCTGACAAAACGACGCCACCTGACGCGCCTTCAACGCATCCACATCCCCGCGATGGAATGCATCGGCGACAACAGGTTCGAGCAACAGCAACCGCGCCAGACTGACCAGCAGACTGCACTCACCGATCTCCAGATTCGTCGAACCGTGCAGCCACTGCGCGATCGCCCGAAAGCCCTTCCCGACCACAGTTTCCCGGGAAAACATTTCCACGATCAGCAGCACCATCCGCGACTGCAACTCGTGCCGGACGCGCACCAGATCCAGAACCTCACTCTTGAGGCCCTCACCATCCAGCTGCCACGCTTCCCGACTGTCCATGAAGCAATCGTATTCGAACAAAGTTTCGAGCACAAGGTACGTGAAGTGAAAATTACTGCTGTTCAGCGACTTTCGACATTTCGGGCAAAACGTCAGATCGAACCCAACTCCCGCGCGCGGGCGACGGCCGACGTCCTCGACTTCACTCCCAATTTGCCGAAGATGTGGACCAGATGCGATTTGACCGTGGTCTCGCTGAGGAACAGTTCTTTGCCGATCTCTCGGTTGGACCGACCCGCCGCCACTAGCTTCAGAACTTCGATTTCCCTTGGGCTGAGGCTGGTTTCGGGCTTACGTACGCGAGTCATGAGCTTTGACGCGATAGCGGGGGAGAGAACGCTGTCCCCGCTCGCAGCGGCGCGCACGGCGGACAGCAACTCGACCGGTGGTGTGTCCTTGAGCAGGTACCCGCTGGCCCCTGCCTCGACAGCGCTCAAGATATCTGCATCCGTGTCGTAGTTGGTCACGACAAGCACGTGCGGCGGATTCGGCAGCGCGCAGACCGCGCGGGTGGCGTCGACGCCTGTCCTCCCGGGGCCGAATCGCAGGTCCATCAGCACGAGGTCGACCGGCGTGGTGGCGCAGAAGGCTATGGCTTCCTCGGCGGTGCCCGCTTCGCCGACTACCTCGATGTCGGCTTCGCTTTCGAGCAGCGCTCGTAGCCCGGCGCGCACGATCGCGTGATCGTCGGCGAGCAGCAGGCGGATCACTGTTCACCGACTTCGAGGGGAAACGTCACTGCGACGGCCGTGTGTCCCGGCTCGGACTCGATGGAGAAAGTTCCGCCCTGCAGTTCGACGCGTCGGCGAATTGCATTGAGGCCAAAAGATTCCGCCGGCCCACGTTCGAGAACTGCCACGTCGAAGCCGCGACCGTTGTCGACCACGTCGAGGCTGACGGTATCGTCGGAATACGTCAGTGTCACAGCCATTCTGGTTGCATCCGCATGGCGGAGGACATTGGACACCGCGCCCTGAGCGATGCGCACCAATGTTGCTTCGAGGGGCATCGGCAGCCGGACTGCCTCGCCTTCGACCACGGAGCGAGCTTCCAGTTCCGGGCTGCTCGCGCGTTCGCAGATACGACGAAGCGCGTCGGCGAGCGACTGGCCGTCGAGGGCCGCCGGCGTCAATTCGGCGATGAGTTGGCGGGTTTCGGCAAGACTGTCTGCGGCAGTTTCCCGTGCGAGGCTGATCTGCCGGATGGCCGGGCTGTCCGGATCGGCGCGCTCGGCCGCGTGAAGGAGCATCTGGATGCTCGAAAGTCCCTGCGCCACGGTGTCGTGAATCTCGGCCGCGAGCCTTTCACGTTCTGCGAACTTTCCCGCATCGCGGGACGTCGACGCCAATTCTTCACGGGTATTCATCAATTCGTCGATGAGACGTCCGCGCTCAGCTGCCTCGCGGTACAGCGCTTGATATCCGAGGCCGATTGCCACGGCTACGGCAGCGCCGATGATCGGACCGACGGCGCCGGCAATCGTCCATCCACGATGCAGGCCGGTGCCGATCACGGCGACAGCCGTAGCCGCGGTGACGGCGAGAAGGCTCCAGGGGCGTCGCAGAAGATGGAGATAGAGGAAGAAGAGCCCGAACGCGAGGTAGGCGGCGTCGGCGGATACCGCCATCGTCGCGATCCAGACGAGGGTCAGCACTGCCAGCCACCAGCGGGCAGCGTTGCCGCGCAGCCTTTTGGCGACCCCGAAAAGATAGACGGCAACAAAGATCACGGCCAACGCGATGATGGTTGCGGTCAGGTCGGATTCGTCGATCAGCGCTCGAAGAAACACGACACCGGCCAACGCCATGACAAGGACATGCAGGCCCAGTTGTAGGCCGGCGAAGACAGGCGTGAGCGGAGATCGGTGCATCTCGCCCAGCTTAGCGAGGTTCGGCCTCGGATCATCCATCAAAAGTTGTAAACGGGGATGGTTCTTTCGAGCGCTGGAATGTCGATCCGAGGTGCGATGGAAAGAGTCTGCATCCGCGAGAGCGTAGAGGCAAGCACAGGAAAGGAATTCACAGTGTTTGTCGCAATGAGGGACTTACGGGCAGCGCGAGGTCGATTCGCGTTGATCTCCGTGGTGGTTCTGTTGGTTGCACTTCTGGTCAGTTTTCTCAGCGGATTGACTGCGGGACTTCGCCATCAGAACGTGTCCGCGATCGAGGCCATGAATGCCGACACGGTCGTGTTCGCCGACACCGGAGCAGGAGCGTCGTTCGACGAATCGGCGCTCACGCAGGACCAGGTCAACGCCTGGGCCGGGACCTCGAAGGACGTCGATCCCGTTGGAATCGGCCGCGGGAAAGCAGGATTGGCCGGCGGAAATCAGAAGTCGGTCGCCCTGTTCGGTGCTGACGGCGGTTTCGGGGACGTGACGCCGTCGGCGTCAGGCACGGTGGTGTTGAGCGAAGGTGCCGCCCGCGATCTGGCGGCGAGCGCCGGCGATCAGGTGAGCGTCGGTACGCAGCAGTTCACCGTCAGCGCCGTTCGCGGTGACGACTGGTACAGCCATTCACCCGTCGTCTGGATGACGCTTGACGACTGGCAGGCGGCCAATCCGCGCGGCGGAGTCGCGACGGTGCTGGCTGTGAGCGGAGCCTCTGACGCTTCCGCAACTGACAAGTCGGCCGCGACGACGTCGACGACGGTCAGCGGTTCGCTCGACGCGATCGGTTCGTACAAGTCGGAGAACGGGTCGTTGACGTTGATGACGCTCATGTTGTTCGCGATCTCGGCCCTGGTGATCGGTGCGTTCTTCACGGTGTGGACGATCCAGCGAACCCCGGACATCGCGACGCTGAAAGCACTCGGCGCGACTACCGGTTCTCTAGTGCGCGACGCATTGGGTCAGGCACTCATCGTGCTGATCGCCGGAGTCACCGTCGGGATCGGGCTGACAGCGGTTGCCGGTTCGCTGATCGGTGATGCCATGCCGTTTGTCCTGGATGCATCTACGACCGTCGTACCTGCCGTGGCATTGATCGGACTCGGTCTGCTCGGCGCGGCCTTTGCACTTCGATTCCTCTCGACCACCGATCCACTCACAGCATTGGGGAGCGCACGATGACCATGACTACCGGCACCACAGTTCTCGACATCCAGAATGTCGACCTGACGTTTCCCGACGGGCAATCGCGGGTGACAGCGTTGGACGACGTGTCCCTGCGGCTGCACCGCGGCGAGATCGCCGCGATCACCGGGCCCTCGGGTTCGGGTAAGTCCAGCCTGTTGGCGGTGGCGTCGACCCTGATCCGTCCGGATTCCGGGCACGTCTACCTCCGGACGCCGGAGGGCAGCACCGACATCGCGGCGCTGAGTCGGCGGGCGGCGTCGGAGCTGCGACGCTCGTCCATCGGGATCGTCTTCCAGCAGTCCAACCTGGTGTCGTCGTTGACGGCACTGGAGCAGCTCGAGGTGATGGCGCATCTGGGGCAGTCCGTGTTCACGTCGCGGGCCCGTCGCAAAGCCGTGAGATCAAAAGCGATGGATTTGCTGGATGCTGTCGGACTGGCGGATCAGAGCGGAAAACGCCCGTCTCAGCTGTCGGGCGGACAGCGGCAGCGGGTCAATCTCGCGCGGGCATTGATGAACGATCCCCAGCTGCTGGTGGTCGACGAGCCCACCAGCGCGCTCGATCAGGAGCGCGGTGCTGCCGTCATGGATCTGATCATCGGGGTGGTGCGGGAACACGAGGCGGCAACCCTTCTCGTGACACACGACCGAAGTCACCTGTCTCGGATGGATACTGTCTATCGTGTTGTTGACGGTTCCTTGGCGGAGGACCAGGAGGCGCTCGCGGCGTAACTCAGGCGGGCACGATTCGGGCATTCGTCACTGCATCCGGGCGGGAAGTCAACCCGCGATTTGCTGGGCAGTTAGACTGTTGTCGACTCGGGCAACTTGAGAGGACGTGTTATGGAACGCCGCCGCAACGTTGCGCAGCCGCCACAATCGCCGATTGCGGATCTGGAGCAGATGCCTGCCCTGATTCTCCTCGACAGGCTTCCGGTGCCGGTCATGGCCGTTCACCGCGACGGCAGCATCGTTTTTGCCAATCCGTCCTTCGCTGACATGCTGGGATACCCCAAGAAGGCCGTCTCGGCGTTGCGTTTGCAGGACATTCTTTACGACAAGGATGCCGACGACGTCAGTGCCGAGCAGGCCCATCGTGAACTGAGTTCCGAACCGGGCTCGGTCAAGGAGTTCGTGCACTCGGACAGCACTTTGGTGCGGGCGACGGTCAGCCAGTCGCTGCTTCGCCGCGACGACGACACGATCACCCTTGCCGTCCTCCACGATCTGACAGAACGCCTGTGGAACAACCCACGGCACATCGACGACAAGCCCACCAAGTAGTTCGAGCTACTTCCTGGATTTGACGGTTCGGTCCAGGCCGAGGGTTGCAGCAAGGGTGTTGACCACCCATTCTTCGTACTGTTGGCCGGTCCAACCCGCGCCGACCACGAGGTCTGTGTACGTCTCGGGGCTGAGCAGGGTGAGTGCCACGTTCACGGCTGTTTCGAGGTCGACGGTCGGCGCCTTTTCGACGATGCCGACCATCAGATGTTCCTGCACCGTGCGTCGCTGCGTGCGGTTGATTTGCCACAAGCGGGCGGCATCGTCGTCCGCGGAAGCAGCGGCGCGTAGTGCCAACAGGATGTCCGCGGTGCGCTCCAGAATCAGCCGTCCGTGGTGAACCTGAATCCGGAGTTGCCCGAGGGGATGTGGGGCGCCGAGTGCCGCCGCCACCCACGGTCGGTCCAGAGTTGCCGTCTTTTCCTCATCGCCCGCCACGGCCACGTCGAGCAGTGCTGACAGCACGCTCGGCTTGTTGCCGAACACGAAATAGACACTCTGCACCGACACGCCCGCCGCTGCGGCAAGTTGTTTGATCGTGGCGGCCGCGTAGCCGGGATCGACAAAAACTTCGCGCGCTGCCTCGATGATCTTGCGCCGCGCCGACGTGTCTTCCCGAAGAACCTCAGTCATGATTAGAGTTTAACTCTAGAGTCGAACTCTAGCGACTCGAGAGGCGAAGAAAATGACGAAGGTTCTTGTACTCGGTGGCTATGGCGCCGTCGGGATTCCCCTGATGAGACAACTCGCGAAGGTCCCCGAAATCTCCGCGTTCTCCGCCGGGCGCGATCCAGTCCGCGCTGACGTCGTCGTTGATCTTAAAGAACCAGGCGCGTTTTCGGCAGTGGTTCGAGACTTCGATGTCGTGGTGAACGCGTCGGGTTTCGAGGACGTTCGCCTGGCCGAAGAAGCGGTACGTAGTGGGGCAGCATTTGTCGACGTCACGGCGACCTCGAGCTACTGCGAAGAATTGGAAGCGGTCGACGGACCCGTTCTGATCGGCGTCGGCTTGGCGCCGGGGTTGACCAGTGTCCTCGCAGCAGCGGCGCACCGACTCGGCGACGGGCCAGTGGACATCGTGATCGGACTTGGCGGCGGAGAACTACACGGGCCCGCCGCGACGGCGTGGACCTACGGGATGTTGGGCACCCGCTTTCCCGACGCTGACGGTCGATCGATCCGGAACTACACCGGGATGAAGACGTTTCGGATGCCGGCCGACGCGACCGGGTACCGCACCGGTCCTGCTGTGCGGGCAGATTTTTCGGACCAGCATGCGTTGACGCGCGACCTCGGCGTGCCGGTTAGGACGTACCTGCGATTGGATACGTCCGCTGCGACGCTCGGGCTCGCCGTCATGACGTGGGTACCCGCGCTCCGGAAGGTAGTACCGAAGAAGCTGTGGGGCTCGGATCGTTGGGTCGCGATGGCCCGAACGGATAACGGTCCGGCGCTGTGGGTTTCGGGGCGGAGCCAGTCGGCAGCGACGGCAGCTGTCGCCGCGCGCGCCGTGCAATTGATTCGAGACCGAACGATCTCGAAGCCGACGTGGTATCACTCGGTGGAGACGGCAGAGTCGTTGCAAGCGGCTGTTCCCGGTCCATTCCACCTGCAGAAGGGCGCACCATGAATACATCGTCCGCCGACACACGTCGGGTCGCTCTGGTCACCGGAGCCGCCTCGGGAATCGGTAGGGCCACCGTCGAACTGTTCGTCTCACGCGGGCATGCAGTTGTGGCCGTCGATGTCTCCGAACGCGGACTGGAATCTCTGAATCGACTCGACGGCGTCGTCACGGTGGTCGGTAGCGTCACCGAGGAGCAGGTCAACAAGGCGGCCGTCGATACCGCACTCGAACGTTTCGGCCGACTCGACGCTGCCGTCTTCAACGCCGGGACCGGAGGCACACCTCCGCTGGAGTCTCCCGATGCCGTCGAGAATGCCGACCGCATCATCGGCGTCAACCTTCGGGGTCCCATCCACGGACTACGGGCCGCGATTCCGGCCCTGCGCGCAAGCAAGGGTTCTGCCGTTTTCACGGCCTCCGTCGCCGGCCTGCGGGGCGATCCAGGCAACTGGGCATACAACGCCACCAAGGGCGCACTCGTGAATCTGGTGCGCGCCTTCGCAATCGACTACGCCGGCGTCGGCGTTCGGATCAACGCCCTCGCGCCCGGTCTGACCAGGACCGGTATCACCGCGAACGTTACCTCCGATCCGGCGGTGCTTTCCGCTATCGAGCGACGAATCCCTCTGGGCCGCTTCGCTGAACCTGTGGAACAGGCAGAGGCGATCTGGTTCCTCTCGTCCCCCGCGGCGAGTTACATCACCGGCACGACACTCGTCGTCGACGGGGGCCTCGATGCCAATCTCGGCATCCTTCCGTTGCCGGGCCAATCGCTCTGAACCTGGCCGTTCCGTGACGACCGGACCAGATCGACGACCAGCCGCGGGTAATTGACGGGTTCAGGGGTGGGCAAGCCAAAATTGGTGACATGTCGGAGATTTGGCGCGAGCATGGAACAGCTCTCTCACTCACGCTGAGTTTAATCCGTGTTTACTCTTATGCGTCGCCTTAGACTTCCAATCGGTCATGAGAATCAGTGACAAGCTCCGGCTCGCTGGTCGGCAACCCTTCGACGCGACGGGGTGCCCCGGATGACGACCAGGCCGACGGGCACCCCCGTTCGGTCAGCGCTGGCTTTGAAAGAGCCCTTTGTAGAGAGCGAATACCTTGACTCGTGTTCTTCGACGCGTTGGTGCGACCGGAGCTGTGACGGTTACCTTCGCGATACTGTTGACCTCCTGCTCGTCCAAGGCAGACAGCACGCCGTTCGACGAGAATGCGACGCCGGTTTCAGGCGGCACGTCCACGTTCGGTCTCAACTCCGACGTCGATTGCGTCGATCCGCAACAAACCGGCAGCTCCGTGGCGGCGCTGGTCTCACGAAACGTGGTGGATTCCCTCGTCGCGCACGGCGAGAACAACGAGTTCACACCGTGGTTGGCCAGTTCCTGGACCGAATCCGAGGACGCGAAGCTGTACACCTTCACCCTGCGTGACGGCGTCACGTTCTCCGACGGAACTCCGGTCGACGCGGAGGCCGTGAAATTCAACTTCGATCGTGTTTCCAACCCGGCGACCAAGTCGGCGTACGCCAGATCGCTTCTCGGACCGCTCGATACGGTTACGGTGGTAGACGCGAATACAGTCAGCGTGGCGTTCACCGCGCCGTACCCGTCGTTCCTGCAGGGTGCTTCACTGCCGTTCCTCGGCATTCAGTCGCCGACGCATCTGCGCTCGACCGACAACGCGAACTGCACCACTCTGGTCGGGTCGGGGGCCTTCACCTTGGGCAACTACACCAAGGGCGTGGGATTCGAGTTGAATCGCCGAGACGACTACAACTGGGGCCCCGGATACGCCAAACATCAAGGTGCAGCCTATTTGGAGAAGCTGAATTTCCGCATCTTGCCCGAAAACGCCACGCGTCTCGGCTCTCTGGAGAACGGCGAGGTCGATGCCATCGCGGCCGTTCCGTCGGCGAATGCGCCGCAAGTGGACAAGGATCCGAACCTCCGTCTGATCAAGTACGAGAACCCAGGTATCAACTACAGCATCTTCCTCAACACCCAAGCCGCACCGTTCACGGATATTCGTGTGCGACAGGCTTTCCAGAGTTCGCTCAACTCCACCGACCTGGTCAAGAGCGTCTACTTCGACCAGTTGCGACCTGCCGACAACATCCTCGGACCGAAGACGCCGTACTACGACGCTACCGTCGCCGGCAACTGGGGATACGACGTCGACAAGGCGAATTCGCTTCTCGACGAAGCAGGTTGGACATCACGCGATTCCGACGGGTACCGGACCAAGGACGGTAAACGTCTGAGCATCCGATTCCCCTACGATTCGTCCAGCTACTTCGCCGAGAACGCGCCCCTGCTCGAGGCTTTCCAGGATCAGGTCAAGAAGGATGTGGGATTCGACTTGGTCATCGAGCCCGTGGACACCGGAACGCTGTCCGATCGTGCGGCGAAGGGTGACTACGAGGCGGCAGCATTGTTCTTCGTGCGACCGGAACCCGATATTCTCCGCACCGTCTTCTCCAGCGCATACGTACCGCCGAACGGTGGTGCATATGCACGCGCCGTCGACCCGGAACTCGACGCCAATCTCACCCGGGCCGCTTCCGTTCCCAACGGCCCGGAGCGCGAGGCGATCTACTCGTCGATTCAGCATCACGTCATCGACTCGGCGTACGTCGTTCCCGTCTACGTCCAGGCGTACCGCCTCGGCACGAACAACAATATTCACGGAATCTCGTTTGCCACCAACGCCTCACCGCTCTTCTACGATGCTTTCCTCACCAACTGAGCAGCGTCGACGCGCGGCAACCCTGTCGCGGCTGATCGTCGCCAAGATCGGTGCCGCGGTTCTGGTGGTGTGGGGCGCGGGCACTCTCACCTTCATTGCTCTGCACACCATCAAGGGTGATCCGGTGAACATCATTCTCGGCGGCGATTCGGTGGTCCGTCCGAGCGACCGCGAAGCAATTCGCGTCTCGTATGGACTGGACCGGCCGATCGTCGTCCAGTACCTCACCTATCTGAAGCGGGTGTTCACCGGCGACCTCGGAAACTCCTACCAGCTGCAAAGACCGGTGACGGAGGTTCTGGGAGAACAACTCTGGCCTACCGTCGCGCTCGCCGTACCTGCCGTCGTGCTTGCAATCGTGATCGCCTCGGCGCTCGCACTGCTGACCGCCGGCCGACCGCGTCTGCGGACTGTCGCGTCGGGGTTCGAGTTGCTGTCCGTGTCGGTGCCCACGTTCTGGATCGGTATTCTCCTGCTCTGGATCTTCGCTTTCGCCCTCGACTGGTTCCCGGCCTCGAGCGCCAAGACCGACATCTCTCTCGTTCTGCCGATCATCACTCTGGCTCTGCCCATCGCCGGTTTGTTGTCGCAAGTTCTCCGGGACGGGGTGGAGGATGCACTTGCGCAGCCGTTTGTCGTGACTTCCCGCGCTCGCGGGGCCTCCCGTGCCACGGTCCTGCTCAGACACGCCTTCCGGCACGCTCTGCTGCCCGCCACCACCCTCGCCGCCTATTTCGTCGGGGCGACACTGGGTGGTGCCGTGCTGACCGAAACCGTCTTCGCACGACCAGGTCTGGGACGTGTCACACTCCAGGCGATCGGAGCAAAGGACATGCCGGTCGTGTTGGGGATCGTTGTCCTCTCTGCACTGGTGTTCATCGTGGTCAACACACTTCTCGATCTGCTGTACGTGGTAATCGATCCACGCCTGCGAAAGGGCTGAGTCCGTGGCTACTCTCACCGCTGTACTGCGGCGTCCGTCGTTCGTCCTCCGGAACAGGCAGGGCCCGAGTTTCGGTACGACGCTCGCTCTGCTCTTCACTTCGATCACTCTCGTGGCCGTTGCGGCACCGTCACTGCTCACCGGCGTCGATCCGAATGCCACCAACCCGGCCGCGCCCTTTGCCGGACCGGGATCGGCGCACTGGTTCGGTACCGACAACCTGGGCCGCGACATCTTCTCCCGAGTCGTCCACGGTGCCCGGTTCTCGTTGCTCATCGGACTGGGTGCCACCGCTGTCGCGGTGCTACTCGGCACTCTCGTCGGAATATCGGCGGTGCTCGGACCACGCTGGGTGCGAGCCGGTCTGCTACGAATGGTGGACATCACGATGGCATTTCCCGATCTGCTCCTGACCCTGCTCGTCATCGCCGTCCTCGGGCCGGGCCCGCGCAACACACTGATCGCGGTTGCACTGGGCATGGTGCCGCGTTTCGCGAGAGTTATTCGAGCTCAGACACTTCCGATCGCCGCTTCGGGATACGTGGAATCGGCCGTAGCACTGGGCACCCCCCGTCGCCGGATCGTCGGCCTGCACATTCTGCCCAACGCACTGCTTCCCCTCGTCGCAGTTGCCACCATCAGCGTCGGAACGGCCATCATCTCGGTCGCGTCGCTCAGCTTCCTCGGTCTGGGAGTCAGACCGCCCGACGCCGAGTGGGGTGTCATGCTCGCCCAGGGACGAGAGTTCTTACGGCTGGCCTGGTGGGCATCCCTGTTTCCCGGTCTCGCGGTCGTGCTGACCGTGGTCTCCATAACAACTCTGGGTCGTCACGCGCAGCGCCGCCTGGCCGAACGAGGACTCGCGTGAACGACATAGTCTCCGTCACCAATCTGCAGGTGACCTTTCCTGCGAGGCGCGACCACCCCGCGGTGACCGCAGTTGCCGGCATCGACTTCCATCTCGCGGCCGGTGAATGCCTGGCGCTCGTCGGCGAATCCGGCTCCGGAAAATCCGTCACCGGACGCTCTCTGTTGGGCCTGGTCGGCGGCGACGCCCAGGTCAGCGCCGAGAACTTCGTGATCGACGGTGCCGACGTCTCCCAGTACGGAGAAAAGCAGTTCAAAGCGTTGCGTGGCACAAAGATTGGTCTCGTCCTGCAAGATGCATTGGTTTCACTCGACCCACTTCGCACCGTAGGCCGCGAGGTGATCGAACCCATGTCGATCCACCGCACCCGCCCCCGACACGAACGTGCCGCTGCCGCAGTGGAACTGCTGTCCGGGGTCGGCATTCCCGATGCTGCTTCTCGCATGTCGTCGTCCCCACACGAACTGTCCGGGGGACTCAGGCAGCGCGCACTCATCGCATCGGCGCTGGCCGCGAGGCCGAAGGTTCTGATTGCCGACGAGCCGACGACAGCCCTCGACGTCACAGTTCAGGCGCGCATCCTCACACTTCTGGACCGACTGCGACAAGAAGGTACGGCACTACTGCTCATCAGCCACGACCTCGCCGTGGTGGCGGCACTGGCTGATCGGATTGCCGTCATGCAACACGGGCGCATCGTCGAGCAGGGGCCGTCGCGACAGATCTTGACGACACCTGTGCACCCCTACACTCGGACCTTGCTCGCGGCCAGTCCCAGCTCTCACACCCGTGGTCGACGCCTCACCGGCAACGGGGCGTTCACACGCGAAGATCTCTCTGCCGAACCGGTGCTGAGCGTCTCGGGAGTGAGGAAGATCTTTCACGGTCGTCGCGGTGAGACCAGGACAGCAGTCGACGACGTGTCGCTGACGTTGAGGCGCGGCGAGGTCGTCGGCATTGTCGGCGAATCCGGATCTGGCAAGACCACCGTATCCCGAATCGCCCTAGGGCTTCTCGTTCCGGATTCCGGAATCGTCACCTTGGATGGAACGCTCTGGAACTCCTCGTCCGGTGCTGTCCGAGAGAAGGATCGTCGTCCGCACCGCCGCCGGATTCAACCCATCTCGCAGGATCCCCTCGGCTCGTTCGATCCACGGTTCGACGTGGCGCGCCTGATCTCTCGCGCGTTGACCGAGTCCGGTGTCGACGGCGATCACCGGGATCGGACGGTCGAATTACTCGAGCAGGTCGGCTTGGAGACCGCACATCTGAGCCGGTATCCGCGCCAACTCTCGGGCGGTCAACGTCAACGCGTTGCAATCGCACGGGCACTCGCCACCGATCCGGAGATCCTGATCTGCGACGAACCCGTCTCTGCCCTCGATGTCTCGATCCAGGCGCAAGTTCTCGACCTACTCCTGGAACTGCGCTCCACTCGAAAGCTCGCGCTGTTGTTCATCTCCCACGATCTCGGCGTCATCAGCCATATCAGCGACCACGTTCATGTCATGAAGGACGGTCGAATAGTCGAAAGCGGATCGGCGGAAGACATCTTCGCCCGACCTACCCACCCGTACACCCGAGAACTTCTCGATTCCATCCCCAGCCTGGAAGCGGTAGCACGATGACAGAGACCGTCACCGAACAAGCACTTTCCATTCAGCCGATCGTGGACGGGCACAACGATCTTCCGATCGCGTCGAAGTACAAGCGGGACTATTCGGTGGAAGGGTTGGACACCGGAGTTCCCGATCTGCACACGGACATTCCCCGTCTGCGGGCGGGCGGCGTCGGCGCGCAGTTCTGGTCGCTGTTCGTTCCGTCGAACACCAGTGAAGCCGAAGCGGTCCAAGCGACGTTCGAGCAGATCGATTTCGTCCACCGTCTCGTCGCGCGCTACCCGACTGCGTTCGTGCTTGCCCGAACCTCCGCGCAGGTCCGCAGCGCGATCGCCGACGGCAAGATCGCCTCGCTGCTCGGCATCGAGGGAGGCTACTCACTCGGCAGCTCGCCGGCGATCCTTCGGATCTTCGCCGAACTTGGCGTCAGATACGTGACCCTGACTCACAACTCGAACACCGCGTGGGCCGATTCGGGAACCGACAACCCGCGCCATCATGGTCTGAACGAACTGGGCCGCAATTTCATTCGCGAACTGAACGCCGCCGGCGTGCTTGTAGACCTCTCGCACACCTCACCTGAAACCATGCACGCCGCCCTGGACGTCTCGACCGCACCGGTGATCTTCTCGCACTCGGGGGTTCGCGGAGTCACAGATCATCCTCGTAACGTTCCCGACGACGTACTGCGCAGACTGCCCGGCAACGGTGGTGTCCTCATGCTCACCTTCGTACCGACATTTGTCTCCGCCGAGTACGCTCGCTGGTTCGACGGCGGAAGAGAGGGAACGTCGCCGCCCGCCGGGATCACCGAGGTTGCCGATCACATCGAGTACGCCCGCAAGGTCGTCGGGATCGACCACATCGGGTTGGGCGGCGACTACGACGGCTACCCTGCCCTCGCGGACGGCCTCGAAGACGTGTCGGGATATCCGCGCCTGCTCGACGAACTGGTTCACCGCGGGTGGACCGTAGACGAACTGGTCAAACTGAACGGAGCGAACATACTTCGGGTACTCGACGAGGCCGACGCGTCAGTGCGGCAACGGGATGGTGCGAGCCGGACGTCCGGCAAGACTGTCTAGTAGTCGGGACGAGCCGAGAAACGGCAATCCAGCGGCCGCATTGGTGAGACAGCCGGGAACGACGACACGGACGACATGCAGGCCGGCGCGGAGAACATCAGTTGTGGTGAGATCGACCCATGCCGGTCTGAAACCAGCTGTGGTCAGTGCGCTTTCGGTGTCCGTGTGTGAGGTCAGAGAGTCGAGTTCCACCTCGCCGACGACGGCATCTGCCAGCTCACTCTCGAATCGTGTTTGGATCTCCGGGTCCAGGTGGAGCTGCAAGTGGCACCCGTAATCCATGACGTCGGCAAAGTCCGATCGGTAGACCTCCGCATAGCGGCGGTCCGACCGCCACGGCGCAAGCGGGCTGGTCGGGGAGGCCGCGGCCCGGCCGATGCCGCTGTTCGGGTCGTCGTAATCGGCGGAAAGGAGTTGCAGCTGAAGCGCTTCGCCGAGTGACTTGAACGCAGCGGTCTGCGCGTCTTCGTGGCAAGCGGTACCCATCGTCGAGTATCCGGTCAGTCGATCGCAAACCAGGGCGCCCAGGACGGGGATCCCGAAATCACTCTCGAATGCCAGCCATCTGGTCGAGAGGCTTTCGTGATTGCCCAGCCGAAGGAGCGCCTCGGGCATGCCGGTGACAATCCGAACACCACGCCGCCCGGTCCAGGACAGCGTCATCGCGTCTCGTTCGACTATCTCGCGCAAGGCATTGTCGATGGCGAACTTCACCGAGGGCCCGGCAGCAAGACCCGCCTGAGCTACCGGTGAGATCACACGTCCGGTCCGGGCGGCGTAGTGCGGATACGAACCCCAGACGAGTTCGGCCGGTACCCAGACATCCGAATCCGTGGTCAGGTCGACTCCGCGAGTCCAGTCCATCTCGAGATTCTCAGTTGGTTCGACAAACGGGAACGCCGGCCGCGTGTACTGGGTGGCGTCGAAACGCGCGAGCTGAGAAAGGTCGATGCTTGCTCCGATCAACGCGGTAGCGGACCAGCGGACGATCGGTTTGGCGACGATGTTGCCGCAATATCGTTCCACCGCTTCGCCTATCGCGGCAGCGGTGGGCCGAGCACGGTTGCCGAGGTCGAAACAGTATCCGGCACCGGCCGAGTCACTGGACCAGGGTGAAAAGCGTGCCGAATCGCAGACATACGAGTGAATCAGCTTGAACTCGGGTGGAAAGTGCTGGGGAACAACGGCGTCGACGAGCTCTCGAATGATCCCGGTCCGGCGGTCCACGAGCGAAGACCTCATGCGAGGGGGACCGGCAGGTGTAGGCGGGTGGTCGATGCGCTGGTCAATCTGCTACCTCCAAGAAGGGGAAAGGCTGCCGGGGCATTGTTGTACAGGCCCGGAGTCAGGACACGGACGACGTGCAACCCGGCAATCGAGATGTCGCCGGTGGTGAGATCGACGGAAATCGGCCGGTGCCCTCGAGATGCCAGAAGCGCGACCAGGGAAGCCAGATTCAGCGGCGCCTCGTCGGGAATCTCTGATACCGAGCGTGTTTCGGTGTAGTCGAAAAGATGTTCCTCCGCGGCTAGCGCCATCGTGGGATCAAGATACAGCTGGGCGACGGTCGGCAGATCGACGACGTCCTTCCATTGCGGATCGAACTCGTCTCGGTAACGACGGTCGGCCCGAAAGGGTTTGTACAGGTGCGACGGCAGGGTTCCGTCCGCCACGCTGCGCCAGGTCGGTCCGTCGGGGTCGGCGAGGTCGATCGTGATGGCGAGCACGGCGTACGCCTCGACAAGAGCCTTCGACACCGCAGCTTCCACCGTTGGTCGACAAGCCGTGCCCAGCGCGACCAGTCCACGTCGGTCATCCCGGATCCAGACTGCGGCGACGGGAATGCCGAAGGGGGAGGGAAGCAACAGCACTCGAACGCTCCGGGTGACGCTCTCCAGATCCCCGAGCTGGCGGTGCGCAGGCAACCGCTCCCAGTCGGCAAGTTCGATTGCCGGCTGGGACCGGTCTCCGCACCACCACAGTGCGGTGGCATCGCGTTCGAGAAGCTCCAGCAGAGCTGACATCTCGGCTTCGGCGCGGGAGCGTCCCGCGGCAATGCCGGCGTACTGCAACGACGCGATTGGTGATTCGCCGCGACGGGTGCCCGTGTAGTACCCGAGATAGGTCAGGGCCGCAGGCACGTAGGTGGGCACTTTTTCGTCCATGGTGTGACCCAAGGCCCAGCGAATGTTCAGATCAGAGGTGAAGGGAACAAAGGGGAATCCGGGAAGGCGGTACTGGTCCTCGCTGTACAACGCAAATTTAGCCGGATCGGCGACCCGTGAGCCGGCCAGTTCCAGCGCTGATGCACTGCTGCGGACCAGATCTTCGGGGACCACGTTGCCGCAATATCTTTCGACGGCCTCACCGGTTGCCGCCCCGCGGGCTGAGGCGTCGTCGCGTATCGAAGCCCCGAATCCGTAGGGGTCGGCGCGAAACAGTGAACCGCTCCCGCCGAAGTTACGGGTGTCGGCCACCCTCGCGGCCCACCCGACCCAGCCCGTCGGCATGTCCGAGCGAATGTGTGGTTCCAGTGAGGTCAGTACGCCGCTCCGAGCGTCGACCAGCAAGTCATCCACGGTCGGTTCCTCCGAACATCGGCAGGGTCAGCGACCCGGAAAATGATTGGTGCAGTGCAAGACTGCGTGTCTCTCGATAGCGATCGCCGTCTCCCAGATTGCGTGCGAGGCGGGGGAAGTCCGAGCCGGCGATCTGCAAGGACAGAACGTCACCGGGGTGCACGGTGTGGAGCACAGGATCGAGATCGATGGTCAGCGTGCCGGATCGAAGGCTGACGCCCGCGCCGCGTGCGATCGACCTGGTGACTCCAGCGGCATCTACGACGCTCAGCTCGACGATCCAATCGGCTTCGCCCTCGGGCGAGTGCACTTTCAGCTCCACCGAAGGTGCTCCGGACAGCACACACTCGATCTCCATGTCGAAAGTCCAGACAACACAGTCGTTTCGGCCCTCTTCCACGTGGTGCGTGAAGCTGAAGGGCGCCGTCCTCGGATCTGGTTCGAGACGAACGCAGTTCGCACCCGTCACATACGGCGCGATCGACCAATTGCCCGCGCCTCGGTCGAACACCCGATTGACGGTCAGGGGCCGCGCCGAGAATACCGATTCCATCCACTCGACCTGAAGGCGCCCGAAACTTGTCTCGCCGACCATGCCGGGGCGGAGATCATGCGCCCAGGGGCCCACGATCAAACTTTGTGGCCCGCGCCCCACGGATGCGAAGTGTCGCAGCGTCTCCCGAATCATCGCATCGTCCCAGCCGCCGATGTGCAGACCGGCAACATCGAGCTCGGACAATTCGCCTGCGGAGACGAGATCGTCGCTGCCGTGCGGTTCGCGTTCACGAGCCCGGCTGATCGGCGTCCACCAACCTGGTGAATCGGAAGTGAGGCCGACTTTCTCGATCATCGACTGCACCGGGAGATGTTCCAGCAAAGCTGAATCCGAACGCATCAGAGCAGGGATGAAACCCTCACGAGAGGAAGCCGAATCTCCGTGCTCGCCCCACCAAGCCAGATGCTCGGCGAGGAGAAGTATCCCCGAGGGATCACGTTTGACGCGATCGCTTCCGATGGTCGGCACTTTGGAGACGACGCCGCCAACGCGAAATGGTCGATCGGCGCTGTTGGTCTCGGCGGCAAACGCCCAGGCAGTTCCTGCCGCGTATGAAGCCCCGCTTGCGATGACGCACTTCGGAGTCCACGGCTGATCCTGCAGCCACTCGGCGAGGGCGGCGCCGTCCTCGCGCTCGTGGACGTACGGTTCCCAAGAACCGGCGGAATCGTGTCGTCCGCGTACGTCCTGACAGATGAAGGCAATTCCTCGCGATCGCCATTCGATTCCCTCGGCCAGATGCCACCCGCGCCCGTACGGGGTGCGGATCACGATCAGCCCCCGAGGTGAAGACTCTGGTGGGAGAAGCACATCCGTAGCCAGCGAAGAACCGTCTGCCGCTGGGATCTTCACGCCGAGTGAGATCACCGGAGCGTCGGCGAGGGTTCGAGAACGCCGCCTGGCAGTGGTAGCACGGGATGGCGAGTCATCATGAGGGTTCGCGGATTCATCCGGATCTGGTGGTGAAGGTGTGATGGCGGTGCGCCATGCGCACCAGCCACGACGTCCGAACATGCAAGCGCACTGGCCATTGCGGCTGCGGTGGGTGAAAGTTCAAGCGGGCGAGGGTCGCTGCCGGCGAGGTGATTCCACAGCGCCTGCAGATGCTCCGGGACACGCGACGCGGCAAGCCGTCGACCGCAGACGTCCCGGTAGCTTGCGCTGTCGATACCGTCGAAGAAGGGCCCGATGCAGATCTCACCCAATTCCGTATGGACGCGTTGCCACGGTGTTTGGTGTCGACGGCACCAGGTATCGAGTTCCGACCAGTCGTCGTGAGGAGGAGCGTCGGCAACCGAGAGGACGAGGTCCGACGATGCCACGTCGGTTTCGTTAGGCGCAGTGGTGGATACGACGTCGAGATCCGGAAGAGCCCTGGAGAGCAGAGCGATGCAGGCATCGGCTACGGGTCCGATCCCGTCCATCAGCACACGCTGTGGACCCGGAATCTCCAGCACGTCGCCTGGAACAACCAGCACGCCGCGAGCGACGAGAGCGTCGGCGATCTCGCTCGCGCCGGCACCGAGCAGCGAACTCGGCCGCCGGAGGAAGTTGTCGAGTTCTGCGAGATCTTCGGCAGGAGCACCGATCGTGACTGCGTTCTCGTCGGGTGTCAGGTAATGCCAAGTACCGTCCGGTGTCGGATACAGCTGGTGTCCGTCGGCGAGGGCGTACACGGATCTCCTTGTCGGTGCCCGCACCCGACGAGTCGGATGCGGGCGGGGTCATCGGCAGATCAGACTGTCGAAACAGTCTGGATCAGGGAAAGTTTCAGCTCTGGAAGCTGAACGGGTTGTCGACGAGTGCGTTGGTGCCCACACCCTGCAGTGCGTGTGCGGACGTCGCCTCGGCAACCGGCTCGAAGGTGAACGGGTTGTCGACGAGGGCATTGGTGCCGACGCCCTGGAGTGCATTGGCCGGAGCCGAGTTGGAGACGCTGTCGAACGAAATGTTGCTCATTGTCATCCCTTCCGTAATGGAAACCATTTCCATTACGATGCCACCGTACGAAAGATCGCGACGGAGAGCAACAGGTACAAGAGAGTGCATACATGAGCGAGACCCCGACGACGGGATCCGCCGAAACGCAATCACATGTGTTTCGGGACAGATCGTTTCGATTGTTCTTCACGGCTCGTACCATTGCCGTGGCCGGTGCGGCGGTCACCGGCGTGGCCATGCCGATTCTGGTGTTCGACATCAGTCGGTCTCCGTTTCTCACCTCGCTCGCGGCTGCGGGTACGGTCCTGCCGTACCTCGTGTTCGGCTTGTTTGCCGGCGCCGTGGCAGACCGAGTCAACCGGCGGACGGTCATCCTGTGTGCGCAGGCCGTTGCTGCTCTTGCCTTGGCGAGTATTCCGGCGGCGCAGGCACTGGGCGTATTGACTGCTTGGCATGCCGTCGGCGTATCGATGTGCATCGGAACGTGTTTCGTGTGGTTCGACGCCGCTGCTTTCGGAGCGCTGCCTGCGCTTGTCGGAAGGCGCGCGATACCGGCCGCCAACAGTGCGCTGTGGACGTCAAGCACGTTG
The DNA here is from genome assembly GCF_042794945.1 of Rhodococcus sp. NPDC056506. NCBI lineage: Bacteria > Bacillati > Actinomycetota > Actinomycetes > Mycobacteriales > Nocardiaceae > Rhodococcus > Rhodococcus sp. NPDC056506. The sequence continues at coordinate 91,625 of NZ_JBHTSW010000001.1, forward strand.
ATCGATGTTGCGTTTCCGGCGATCGCGGGAGTGCTTGTGGCCTCGATCGGCCCGGCCTACGCATTGGGCGCTGATGCGCTGGCCTACGTCTTGGCCGGACTGGCCATGGCGTCGATCGGAGCCTCGTTCTCGGTTGCCCCTGCTGCGGCGCAGAGGTCGGAACCTGGAATTGCGCGGGACATACGCGAGGGCCTCAGCTTCCTTTGGCAGATGCCGCTTCTGCGAGCCTTGACCGGCATCGGCTTCGTCAATTCGCTGACGCAGGGTGCTGTTACGGCGCTCCTGGTGGTGTACGCATCCGAGAGGCTGGGGATTTCGACGTCGAGTCCGATGATCGGCGCCGTGTGGACGGCCGTCTCCGTGGGTGGAGTGGTCGGGGCGCTCGTGCTTCCACGCCTACCGGCGCAGTGGCCGGTCGGGGCGATCACGATCGGTACGCTGACCATCGCCCCGGTGGTGCTGTTCGTCGTTGCGACAACCGGCAACACCGGCGCCGCGATCACGGCGCTCGTCGTCTACTCCGGCTGTGCGACCGTCACCATCCTCAATGGCATCGGTGCACGTCAGCGCCTGACTCCGGATCGTCTGCAGGGGCGGGTGAACACCACGGCGAGGATGGTCGCCTGGGGTGGTTCGCCGGTCGGCGCCTTGATTGCCGGGGCAATCGCAGGACGCTGGGACATCGGCACCGCCTACCTCGTTGCGTGCATCTTTGCGCTGGTCGGGGCGCTCTTCGCGTGGGCGAGTGCGCTGCGGACCGAACCGTACCCGCACAGATGAGCATGTGACTATTAATGAAAACGACTGTCGTTATGGTTAGATCCACCTGTTCATGACTGCGAACCCCACCTACTCAGGAGTGCGATGACGCTGACCAGCGAGGCAGCACCGCGAGTGCCGTCGCGTGCACACCCCGTCGGCGAGCGCGGGTACGTCCCGTTTCTGTTGGCCACGACGGTTGTGCTTGTCGCGGTCTCCACCGTCGCGGTGTGGTCGGGTGCCGCGTCGGTGTCGTTTGCCGACGTGTTCGCGGTGTTGTACGCGCACGTCGGTGGTCCGCCGGTCGACCCGTTGCTTGATCGGATCGTGTGGGGATTGCGGGTACCGCGCATTCTGATTGCGGCGTTGGCGGGCGCCGGGCTGTCGCTGGCCGGCGCCGTGTTGCAAGCGTTGGTGCGCAACCCGATTGCCGATCCATACATTCTGGGCGTGGGTTCGGGAGCATCCTTCGGTGCAGTACTGATCATGACGACCGGCATCGGCACCGGCCTGTCGATCGGTGTCCCGGTGGCAGCCTTCCTGGGAGCCATGGTCTCCCTGATCGCGGTTCTCGTCCTGGGTAGGCGAGAGGGAATGCTGGTCCCGCTGCGCATGGTCCTGGCCGGAGTTGCCATCGGCTATCTGCTTTCGGCTGCAACAAGTTTTGTGCAGTTGCGCGCCGATCCGAGCCAACTTTCGGGAGTGCTCTTCTGGTTGCTGGGCTCGGTGAGCGGGGCAAGTTGGTCGGATCTCGGTGTGCCCGCTGCGGTTATCACCGTGTGTGCGGCGGTGCTGTTGACACAATCGCGCCAACTCAACGCGCTGGCTATGGGCGACGAAAGTGCGCAATCGGTAGGCGTGGACGTGCGCCGGACCAGGTTGTTACTACTGGTGATCGCGTCGTTGCTGACCGCGGTTGTCGTATCCGTTGCCGGCGGAATCGGTTTCGTGGGATTGCTCGTGCCGCACGCCGTACGACTTCTGGTCGGATCCGATCACGGCAAGCTGCTCCCCGCGACCGCGCTGGTTGGTGCCACCTTCCTGGTGATCGTCGATCTAGCGGCTCGAATGTTGGATGCGCCCAACGAATTACCACTCGGGATCATCACCGCCGGATTGGGTGCACCATTCTTCCTCTGGTTACTTCGACGCGACGGAGGTGCGCAGTCATGAGATTGTCGGCCAGCGGGATTCACGTCGTTCGGGGTGGGCGCCTGGTGGTTTCGGGTGTAGATCTCGAAGCGCCCGAGGGAAGCGTGGTCGGACTCGTCGGACCGAACGGCAGTGGAAAGTCCTCTCTCCTGCGCGCGTTGTATCGCTCGATGAAGCCGCAAAGCGGAATCGTGAAGGTGGACGAGGTGAACGTGTGGGACGATCTCTCGCCCCGCTCGGCAGCACGCATCATCGGTGTTGTGGGGCAGGAGCATTCATCCGATTTCTCGTTCAGCGTCCGAGAGGTTGTTGCAACGGGCCGGACGCCGCATCACAGCGCGTTCTCTCGACTCGGTGAGATCGACCGAGACATCGTCAGCGCAGCACTGGTGCGAACCGGCATGCAGGGCTTTGGATCACGTCTCTTCGCCGAACTGTCCGGCGGAGAAAAGCAGCGTGTGATGTTGGCCCGGGCGATCGCTCAACAACCGTCGGTGCTGGTCCTGGACGAGCCCACCAACCACCTCGACATCCGTGCTCAACTCGAATTGATGGAATTGGTCGCCGAACTCGGTACCACGACGATTGTCGCGATCCATGAACTCGCTTTGGCCGCAGCGTATTGCGACTACGTGTGCTTGCTTTCAGAGGGTGCAGTTGTCGCATCGGGACCGACCGCCGAGGTCCTGACCGAGGATCTGCTGTCCGAAGTTTTCGGGGTTCAGGTGCATCTCGGCACTCATCCGTTGACCGGGCGCCCCCTGCTCTCGTTCGCCCCTCCTCTCCTACCTACGAAAGAAGCAGTCTCTTGAAAACCTCGATACGTACTGCCGCGCTGTTCTGCTCGGCCGTGGCCACCACCGCCGTACTGACCGCGTGCGGGAACTCCACTGCCGATTCGGCGGCAGCCTCGTCCGAGAAAATCACCGTCACCAATTGTGATCGCGACATCACGTTGCCCAAGACTGCCGAAAGGATAGTCTCGCTGTATCCGTCGATGACGGAGCTTCTCATTCAGCTCGGTGCTGCCGACCGCATTGTCGGACAATCGAACACCGACCTCTCTCCTCCCAGTCCCGAACTCGCTGATCAGTTCGCGGCCGTGCCGGTACTGAGCACCGGAGTTCCCGCGAAAGAAGCACTGCTCGACGCCCGTCCGGATCTGATCGTCTCCGACGGGGAATACTGGTTCGACGGTGACCGATTGCAGACCATGGACGAATTGCGCGACCTCGGCATCCCGATCTTCGTGAACAGCGGGTATTGCCACAAGGCAGTCACCGAGGGACGGATCGACGACGTCTGGTCCGACATCGACGGTCTCGGTACCCTGACCGGAACACGTGACGAGGCAGCAACTCTCCTGGCAGACGGCAAGAAGTCCCTCGCCGCAACCGAGGCATCTGTCGCCGGGAAAGAGCCGGTTCCCACTGTGATGGTTCAGGTTTCGGAGGGACAGTCCTATGCTCTGGCCAGGGGCCTCTACAGCAGTGTGCTCGAGGCCGCCGGGGGAAGCAATCTTTTCGAGAACGACCTTCCCGACGGAAAGTACTTCGGCCAGGTAGCCACCGAATCGGTGCTCGCGAAGTCGCCGAAGGCAATCCTCGTCGTCTACTCCACCGAGTCGGCTCGGGAATCCACCCTGGATGCTGCGCGGACGGCATTTGCCGGGACCCCGGCCGCGGCGTCGAATGCGATCTTTGCCGTTCCGGAGGCGTGGTTCGCCGGCGAGTTGGTCTCGATCGACGGGGCCGGCGAGGTGTCTCGCCTGCTGCACCCGGGTTCGTGACCGCACTCGCGCGGATCGAGGCCGTCGTATCGCTGCATGCTGCGCTGGACCGGACGGTGAGTTCGTCGGAGCTACCGTTCGACGCGGACGCATTGCCGCCGGTGAAGTGTGAATTCGTGGAACTGCCGGCCCCGACGTCACTGCCGGCCCGCGGGTTCGCGGACGTCTTGCAGGCACGACGGAGCCGCTACGACCCCGCACAGACGGCACTCCGAGCAGGCGAGCTGTCAAACGTGTTGCACCACAGTCTTGTCAGCAGCCCGACGGCGGGCGGGATGCGCGAAGTAACGGTGTTGATGGGTCTCACCCGGCCCTGTGATCCGCTCGGAGTCGGGGTGTACCGGTACGCCCAGGACCGCGCCGAAGCTGTCCGGCTCGGCGACGTGCGAGACCACCTTCGAGCGAGCCTTCTCCAGCCCGAGTTCGCCGACGTGTTCCCGGTTCTCCTGTTCGTCGTCGCGAACGTGGAAGCGCCGCTCGAGAAGTACGCGACGCGGCACTACCGCACGATGCACGTGGATGCCGGTGTGCTGGTTCAGAATCTGTACCTCGTGACCGAGGCGATGGGACTTGCGGGCTGCGCCATCGCGGGATTCACGGATGGGCGCGTGGCATCTCTGTTGAATCTCGCGACGACGCAGTTACCCGTCATGGCTTTTGCATTGGGGCGGCCCAGCTAGTTCAGGCGAGGATGCGCGCCTTCTGGATCTCGAACTCGGCATCCGTCAGCACGCCGGCGTTTTTGAGTTCGCCGAGCTTGGTGAGCTGTTCGAGCTTTAAGTCCATCGATGCTGTCGGAGCTGCCTGCGGCGGCAGGGGTGGTAGATCGGGAATCGGTGGCACCGGCTGGGCCTGTGCTGCGCGGGCCTGATCTTCGGCCGCCCAACGCGTGCGCTGACGACGCTGAACATTGCCGTGAATGGAGCTTGCGACGGCTACCCGGCCGGCTCGCCTCAAGAAACTCATGCGTCCTTCTCCGTATTGTCCAGTGCGACAGCAAGTTCGTCCAAGGTCAGGTGACCTTCGGTGACAATCTTTGCGCCGCTGCGTGTCCACGCGTCGATCACCGGCAGTATCGCCAGTTCCTCGTAAACGAGCACGGCGGCAACACTTCCGGCGGCCAACTCTTCACCAACGGCGGTGATGTCTCCGGCATCGAGCAGTCCGGAGGCAGCGCCGTCGAACTGCGCCAAGTCGAAATCCGCAAGCTCGAAGGTCGACGCTGGTACGACGGCCACTGATCCATCGGCGGCTTTGGTGACGAACTCGAGGTCGAGGATGCGGATCACGCCGGTGTCGACGAGAGTGAGCAGCTGTTCGAATCCTGCCGAAGTCGGTGCACCGCCGGGAAACTCGACGGCTACGTATTCGATCGGGCCGAACTGGTCTTGGTTGGACATCGGTTACTTCTTGCCCTTCGTGAGTTTCGGTTCTTCCAGAGCAGGTACTTCGTTGGGCATGCGGCCGGCGGGAATGATGGCGAGCAGGGAGAGTCCGGCGAGGACGAGTAGCGAGGTCCGCAGCGCACGCAGGCGTGCTTCGGTGTTGATCCGGATGGCTTCGTCGATCTGTGCCTGTGTTGCCGACGTGTTTTCGAGCGTCACGACGAGTTGATCGTTGGGGACGAAGTTGACCTGATCGAGGTTGATCCCGGACTCGACCTTGAGTGACGCCGGGATGGTGGGGTTGTCGATCAGCTGCGAACTGACGAGGGAACCGAGTATTCCGACGGCGAAGACGCTGGCCACCGCGATGCCGACGCTGCCGGACATGTTGTGTACCAGTCCTCGCCAGGCGCCGACGTCACCGGCGAGTTCCTTGGGAGCTGCGGTGAGGAGGGTGTTGAATACCAATGCGACGATGGCGCCCTGTCCGAGGCCGAGTGTGATCAGGCCGATGACGACAAAGATCTGATGCCAATCGCCGCGGATGGTGAAGGCCAACAGAATGAGTCCGGTGGCCACGACGACAAACCCGGCTCGTGCGATCAGACGCGGGGAGTACGTCTTGTAGAGACGTGCGACGACGGTGCTCGCGATGAAGATCGAGAGTGTGTACGGGATGATCGAGAACGACGTCTGCAAGCTGCTGCGGCCCTGGATGATCTGCATGTACAGCGGGATGAGGAAGTTGGCCGCGGTTCCGACGAACATCATCGTGGCCATGCAGATCGTGGTGGCGCGCTCGGCGCCGGTCTTGAGAACGTCTAGGTTGAAGAGCTGAGGCTTGTTCTGAGCCTTGCGGTTTCGCGTCCACTGGAAGAAGCCCTGCGCGCAGATGGCGCCGAGGACGATCAGGATGGCCGCGGGTGAAACACCGATGACCGAGAACGGCGCAGCGTCGGTGGCGAGGATGACGCCCCACGAGTTGAGGCCGCTGAAACCGAAGCTGAGCAGGATGACGGCAACGGCAGCAATGGCGGCGCCGGCCCAGTCGATGGTGATGTCCTTTTGCGGGGGAACAGGTTTGACCCGGAAGCTCAGGATCAGGTTGACCACAGCGAGAGCCACGACGAGGGCGAACGAGTAGCGCCACCCGATCGTCGTCGCGAAGGAACCGGCGATCAGCAGCGCCAGCACACCGGCTGCGGGGATTGCTGCTGCCAGGTAACCGATGGCCTTTGCCTGCTGATCGCCGCTGAAGTTGGTGGCGATGAAGACCGTCAACGCGGGAGCAATGAGAGCGATCACAGCGCCGGACGCAGCTTGCGCCACGAACAGCATGGCCGGGCTCTGACTCAGGGCGACCGCGGCCATCGCGAGGCCGTGAATCGCGACGGCAATCTGGAAGACCAAACGCGTTCCGTAGCGGGCGCCGATCTTGGCTCCCAGCAGAATGAAGGCCGCCATGGCGAAGGTGCCCGCGGTGATCGCGGTGCCGACACTTGTTGCGGGCGTGTCGAGATCGGTGGTGATGCCGGCCATCGAGACGGTCAGAGCATTGACGGCGAACGACGCTTGAATCTGGGTGAGGACTACCACGATGAGTGGTAGCCAGGAGGCGGTGCTCACGGCGGCCGATGTGGCGGCCGCGCCAGGCTTTACGGACATGATGGGTCACGCCTTCCTCGACACTGCGTGTACTCGCGACGTGCCCGGATCAGCCACGCACGGTTACATTAGCCGGAATTGTGCTGAATGGTCGCCTGCGGGCGGTTGGTTTCTTCGCGGTAGACCACCATCTCCCGTTGTAAGGCGCGTCGGAAGCGTGGTTGGTCGGCCAGGAGTACCGCCAGGACGGTCAGCAACAGCCAGGTCGCCGCCGCGCTCGCGAGGAGCAACAGGACCGGAATCCACGGCCCACCCATCTGCTCGAGCAGCGTCGTCTTTGCCCAGACTCGCCAGTAGAGCATCAGATTGACGATCAGTCCGACACCGTACGAGATGACAAAGGACAACAGGAACTGCTTCCACGTGCCGTCGTGGCGCCGCGCCGTCATCGGTTCGGCCCGCAGCGGCAGGCTCACCGACATCACGTTGGCGACTCCCAACCAGAGCAGGACCATGGTCAGCACCTGGCCGCAGGCCTTGACCAGATCTGTACTGCTTCCGGATCGCCACGCGAGGATGACGCTGAGCAGGAACCCGGCGCTGCCGACGAGGAGCAGCATCACCGCGTTCTTCGCGACGAGCACGTGCCAGAGCCTCGTTCCACCGGACAGCGCAGCGCGCACGCGGCCGGCGTCGAAGCTGAGTGCATTGGTGCACACGATGCTTCCGACCACACCCGAGAGTGCATACAGCGCAAGGTAAGGCAGTCGATCTTCTTTGGCGTCCCACTGGAAGAGGCGAATGAATGCCAGGTACGCCAAGCCCATTCCGAGGCTCAGCCCCAGCCGAAAAGCGATCGACCGAGGCTTACCACTCACGACGTGCCGTGCTTCCTCACGGATCCGGTAGCCAAGATCCTGCACATGCCGGACGACGGGGTTGCCCGAATTCAGCGGGACGTAACCACGGATCGCAGCGGCGACGGTATCCGTGTCACCGGCGTCGAGAGCGGCGACGCGTGCTTCGAGAACCGCAAGGTGGGCGGCGCGCAAGGCTATCCGTGCGGTGGTCACCGCGGCGACGGCGTCGGCCTCGGCCTGCGCGGCGGTGCTGATGCCGGCGTCGGCGGGCAGTGGCGGCTGCAATGTCGTGATCAGTTCGAGTTGGCGAGCCATGTGCGGTGACGGCGACAACCCGCTGTACGACGGTCGGCTCAGCGCTGACCGTTCGTCGTCGAGCGAATCACGGACGGACGCGGCGGCCTTGCGGACGGCTGCCGGGTTGTGCCAGCGCACCGACCTGGCGTCACGCTCGGCGGCGACGGCCCGGGAGGCAACCTCGGTCAGATCCTCCACCGCTGTCACTTTTACTCCACTCGGTTTAGGTTGGTTCATGGCCACCAACTCGGAAAAGGAAGATCTCCAGCGGTACTTGCAGGCGGCGCGCGAGGCGCTCGTCTGGAAGCTCGACGGGCTGTCGGAGTATGACATTCGGCGCCCGATGACCCGGACAGGGACAAACCTGCTGGGTCTGGTCAAACACATGATCGGCGTCGAGCTCGGGTATTTCGGCCCGACGTTCGGCCGCCGGGTTCCCGATCTGCCTGCGTGGTTGCGTTCGGAGGAACTCAACGTCGACATGTGGGCCCGCGCCGACGAGTCCAGTGTCGATATCGTCGAAACCTACCGCCGGACGTGGGCTTTCGCCGACGCCACGATCGAGGAGCACGATCTGGATGCACCTGGTTTCGTGAAGCACTGGCCGGAGGACCGTCGTGACGTCACGCTGCACCGGATTCTCGTTCACGTTGTCACCGAGATCCATCGGCACGCCGGCCACGCGGACATCGTGCGGGAGCTGATCGACGGCGCCGCTGGGATGAAGGCGGGCGACAACAATCTGGCTCCCGGCGATGAGGCGTGGTGGGCCGAGTACAACGACCGTCTCGAGACGGCGGCACGCGAGGCCCACCACGCCTGAACTACTCGAATACCGCTGCCGCGCCGATCACCACGACAACGATCACGAAGTTGATCAGTAGCAGTGGCCAGACGAAGCGCAGGAACTTGTCGTAGCCGACCTTCGCCATGGCCAGCCCGCCGACAACGACGACGTTGGTCGGGGCGACCATCAGCATGAGGCCGTGGCCCATCTGGAAGGCGGTGATGACGAGTGCGCGGCTTACGCCGGCGAAGTCGCCCAGCGGAGCGAGCAGCGGCATCGCCAGGGTGGCGTGACCGGAGCTGGACGGGATCAGGAACGCCAACGGGATGTTGACGAGCATCACGAGAATGGCGAAGACTCCTGCCGAAGCACCGCTGACCAACTGCTCCATCGCATTGAGGATGGTGTCGAGGGTTTCGGTATTCGTCATGATCACCGAGACACCGCGAGCGAGCAGGATGACGATCGCCGGGCCGACCATGTCGCCGGCTCCACGCGTGATCAGGGAGACGATCTTCTTCTCACCCATCTTCGCGACCACGCCGACGAGAACGGCGGCGAGGATGAACAGCATCGCCAATTGCGGGAACCACCAGTTCAACTCGAACCAGTAAGGCTCGGTGGTGGTGACGTGGTACGCGTCGTACTCGGCCGGCCCGGTCGTGGCGCCGAAGATGCTCGACCACGGGATGACGGAGAAGATCATCAATCCGAATGTGAGCCCGGTGATGAGCAGCACCAGCTTCTGAGTTCCGGTGAGCTTGCCGTCGATGTCCACCGGCTCGGCCGGCTCTTCGTCTTCGTCGTCCTCGATGTCGAAACCGACGAGCGACTTAGTGGGATCCTTTTTCACCTTCGCGGCGTAGCGGAGAACGAATGCCACTGCCACCGCGGTCAATACGATCCACAAGATCACGCGCAACACGATGCCGTCACCGATGGAGACGCCTGCCTCACCGGAGGCGACGCCGATCGAGAACGGGTTGACCGTCGACGCCATGTTTCCGACCAGAGCGCCGAGGATGATCATCGTCGCCGCGACCATGCGGTCGTAACCCAGTGCCGTCATCAGCGGTATGAGCAGGGCGTAGAAGCCGAACGTCTCGACCGAGAAGCCCATCGTCGAACCGAGCAGCGAGAACAGCACCATGATGACGGTGATGAGCAACCAGCCCTTGTCGCTGAGCTTGGTAGCGAGTTGGGAGACAGCGGTTTCCAGGCTGCGGGTGGCAAAGCTGACCGAGATGAACGCACCGAGCGCCATGATGAAGAGGACTACGCCGACCGAACCGAAGAGCCGTCCGATGTTGTCGGTGTCGACGAACCCGGTGATCGAATCCTGTACGCCGTACAGGCCGTTGACGGGAGAGAGGATCAGTTGCTGGATTCGTTCCCAGAACGAGAGCGGAGACGTGACTGTTTCGAAGCTGCCGGGAACGGGTGAGCCGTCCACGTCGACGCCGAAGCGTCCGGCCGGAATGAACAGTGCCGCAATCCAGACCAGAATGGTGACGATCGCGAGCATCGTGACCGCACCGGGAAACTCGAACTTCTTCTTGGCCGGCGTTTGCGGGGATCCCGTGTCGGTCTCGGTGCTCATTTCTTCCCCTCGAAGGTGTCGGCGTACTCCTGGAAGAACAGTGCTTTGGCGACGACGGCCTTCTCGAGCTCGTCGAGCAGTACACGTTCGTTGGGGCCGTGGATGTTTGCGTAACCGTCGGTGGCGCCGAACAACAGCTTCTCGGCGGTGGGCACTGCTGTATCCAAGGCCATCACGAGGGGGATCGAGCCGCCGCCTGCCATCAGCCCGGCCGGCTCACCCCAGGACTGCGAGAGTGCAGACAGTGCCGCGTCGAAGGCCGGTCCACCTTCGGCTGCTGCAAACCCGTCGCCGGTTTCTCCCGCGGTGACGGTCAGTTGCAAACCGAAGGGGCGCAGGGCTTCCAGATGCCGTATCAGGGCAGCTTGTGCCTCCACTGCCGGTTGACGCGGATGCACACGCAGATTGATCACGGCGCGGGCTGTGCTTGCGACGGCGTTGACCGCACCGTCCACCGGGGGAGCGTCGATGCCCGTCACGGTGATGGCCGGGCCCGACCAGATGCGTTCGCCGATGCCGCCGGTTCCGAGCAGGGGGAGCCCGTCGCGGATCTCGGCGAGGGTGCGGAACTCTTCCTCGGTGTACGAACTACCGGTCCACGGTTCGCGTAGGAGGCCGTCGACTGCCACGTCCCCGTTGTCGTCGTGCAGCGACGCCAGTGCGCGGATGAGCGCGAGGCGGGCGTCCGGTGCAGCGCCGCCGTAGAGGCCGTTGTGCTTGTCGGCGCCGAGAGTGGTGAGTTCGACGATCACCTGGGCGGATCCGCGCAGTGCGACGGTCAGGGTCGGTGATCCGGGGCGAACGCTGCCGACGTCGGCGATGACCATTGCGTCGGCCGCGAACAATTCGGGGGCTTCCGGCGGATAGTTGTCAAAGGGGCTGCCGAATTCTTCCTGGCCCTCGATGACGAGCTTGACCGTCACCGGCGGCTTTCCGTCGAAGACTCGAAGTGCACCGATCATGCCGATGACATTTGCCTTCGAATCTGCCGTACCGCGGCCGTAAATCGCGCCGTCACGCTTGGTCGGTTCGAAAGGCGGAGAATCCCAGAGTTCGACGTCGTCGGCGGGAACGACGTCGTAATGCGAATACATCAATACCGTCGGGGATCCGGCGGGGCCGGGAACTGTTGCAATGATGACGGGCGCGGTTTTACCTGTTATGTCGAGTTTCTCTATCTTCGTGACTCCGGATTTTTCCAGTAGAGAAACGATCAGATCGTGAGCTTCGAAGAGGGGCTCGCTGGGGAAACCCTCGGTCGCTATCGACGGGATGCGAACAAGTTCGACTAGTTCCGACTCCAGAGTCGGCATCAAACCTGCAACTGTTTCCTTGATCGTGGAATAGGAGGGTGACGCGGATTCTTCCGGCACGGAACTGACTCCTTCTGGAAAAGGCGAAAAGCATTAGAGGCAGAGTCTTACACCCGATATATGGGCTGTGAAAGGGCAACCCGAACAAAAGGCCGAAGTCGGTCGTCGGGGCTGCGATTCTTGACATTGACGTCAACGTCAACACACACTGTGACGGTGACCACCAGCGAAACGCAGGAGCGAGCGCGGACAGCCCGCAAGCTCGGGGACGGTCCACGCCGTGCCGGCTTGCTCGACACTGCGGCGCTCTGTTTCGGCGAACTCGGATACGACGCCGTGACGGTCGAGACGATCACGACCAGGGCCGATGTGTCCCGGGCGACCTTCTACGCGTACTTCTCGTCCAAGGACGAGGTCTTCCGCGCCGTCGCCGAAATGATGTGCGGACGGTTTCTCGACGCTCAGCACATGGAGGGGCCAGCGGCCGAGGATCTACGCGAAGTTCTCCGAACGACCACATCGGCGTTCATCACGGCCGTGTACACCTATGGGGACCTGCTCGCGGTCATCGAGCACCGGGCGCGGGTGGATTCCGAGGTCGAGAGCAGTTGGTCGGCGGTACGCGAAAAGCTCGTTAGCCGCTACGTGCGCTTCGTCGAACGTATTCGTCAGGTTCACGACGTAGATCCCTGCGTTTCGCCTCCGGTGCTCGTGCAGATGATCTCGGACGCGCAGATGGCCGGTGGAGCACGATTGAGCAAAGCGAGTGCCGACGAGCAGAACCAGTTCATCGCAGATATGACGACGATGTCCGAGCGGTTGATCGGGTTCGAAGAGTCGAAATAGATTTCTTTTACGAATGGAGTGATCGGTGGCAGAACAAGACGTGCTCGAAGCGGCTCTGGCGGAAATCTCCGCGCTGCAACAAGCGCATTGGCCCGCCGGCATTCCCCGCGCCGTCGAGTATCCGCTCGAAGGCGGGGGGCTTGTCGACTACTTGCGGCATTGGGCGGCAGAGCGGCCGGATACTCCCGCAATCGTCTTCTACGGCCGGGTCATCACGTATTCCGAATACGACGAGCTTTCGGATCGTTTTGCCGGATGGCTGCTTTCGCTCGGCGTCGAACGCGGCGATCGCGTCGGCGTTCACCTGGTCAATTGCCCGCAGTTCCATATCGCGATGCTCGGCATTCTGAAGGTCGGCGCGGTTCACGTACCGATCAATCCGCTCTTCCGTGAACACGAATTGATTCACGAGCTCAACGATGCGGGCGTCACGGTTCTTCTGACGCAGAACACTTTTTCGAAGTTGGTGAAGAAGGTTCGCTCACAGACTCCGCTCGAACACGTCGCGAAGACCGCAGTGTCGGACATGCTGACCGCGATCCCGACCGTCGAACTGCCCTTCGAGGTGGACGATCCGCGCCTGAGCGACTGGCAGTCGATCATCACCAGTGAGCGGGCGACTCCGGTTACCACCGATCTCGATTCCCTTGCTGCTCTGAACTACACGGGCGGAACGACGGGAATGCCCAAGGGCTGTGAGCACACTCAGCGGCACATGGTCTACACCGCGGCCACGGCGACGCTTGCCGGCGGTGACCAGGTGGGTGCCAATCCGCCGGTGTCCCTGGTGTTTCTGCCGATCTTCTGGATCGCGGGTGAGGACTTCGGCATCCTGGTTCCGCTCGTCAACGGCGGAACCGTTGTCTTGCTGAATCGTTGGGATGCGGAAACCACGCTCGACGCGGTCGAGACGTACGGCGTGACCTCACTGGTCGGAACCGTCGACAATTACGTCGAACTGATGGACACATCAGGATTCGCGGAGCGAAATCTCTCGACACTCCAGAACGCCATGGCAGTCTCGTTTGTCCTCAAACTCGATCCGGCCACACGCCAGCGGTGGCGCGAGGCCACCGGCGGTGTTCTGCGCGAAGCGAGCTACGGCATGACCGAAACCCATACCGCGGACACGATCACCCTCGGCTTCCAGGACGGTGACTACGACCTGAAAAGCGAGCCGGTGTTCTGCGGAATACCGGTGCCCGGCACCGACGTTCTGATCGTCGATCACGACGGCAGGCCGGTTCCCGTCGGCGAGCACGGACAGATCATCGTACGCAGTCCGTCGATCCTTTCCGCGTACTACCGCAACGACGCTGCGACGGCCGACGCCATCCGTGACGGCTGGTTGCAGACCGGCGACGTCGGAAAGTTCAGTGAGCGTGGTGGTTTGCACTACCTGGCGCGGAACAAGGAAATGATCAAGACCAACGGCATGAGCGTCTTCCCGTCCGAGGTGGAAGCGCTGCTCATGCTGCACCCGGCGATCGAAAAGGCTGCGGTGGTGCCGAAACCGGACCCGGACAAGGGGCAGGTGGCTTTTGCGTTTGTCCAACTGGTCGAGGGTTCCGACACTGCGGCCGACGAGATCGTCTCGTGGGCGAAGGAGAACATGGCCACGTACAAGGTGCCCGAAGTGGAAGTGCTCGAGGCGCTTCCGATGACTGCGACAGGAAAGGTGCGCAAGGGCGATCTGTTCGAGCGCACTACGAAGTCTTCATGTGCGGCCCCGGCCACTCAGGGGGACAAATGAGACTGCTGATTGCGAACCGCGGCGAAATTGCGCTGCGGATCATTCGAACTGCCCGTGAACTCGGCATCGAGACGGTGTCGGTCTACGCCGAGGACGACGCGTCCAGTCCGCACGTCGCGGCGGCCACGGAGTCGGTGCCGCTCGGAGCTTCGGGCGCTTCCGCCTATCTCGATCAGGGCGGCTTGCTGAAGATCGCGGCCGAAACGGGCGCCACACACGTGCACCCCGGCTACGGATTCCTCAGTGAAAACGCTGAATTCGCGCAGGCGTGCGCCGACGCGGGCATGGTCTTCGTCGGCCCGGACGCCCAGGTTCTCCGGACTTTCGGCGACAAGGCCAGTGCCCGCACCGCGGCTGTCGACTCAGGAGTGCCGGTCCTGCCGTCGACATCGGCGAACGCCGCCCTCGACGAGGTGCGCGAATTCTTCGAGCGCAACCCCCGCGGCATCATGATCAAGGCGCTCAGTGGCGGCGGTGGCCGCGGCATGCGCGCGGTCCGTGACCCGAAAGCGCTCGACGACGCGTACCGTGTGTGTGCGGCCGAAGCCCAGTCGGGATTCGGCAGTTCGGCACTGTTCGCCGAAGTACTCAGTGAGCACGCTCGGCACATCGAAGTGCAGATCGTGGCGGCACCGGGGCAAGGCGGAACCCATGCGCTCGCTCTGGGTGACCGCGATTGCAGCGTCCAACGTCGGCATCAGAAGTTGATCGAGGTAGCGCCCGCGCAGGGGCTGTCGGGGGCCCTGCGCGAGCGTCTGCACGCCGCGGCCGCGAGGCTGTGCGCCGAGGTCGGCTACCGCGGAATCGCGACGGTCGAGTTCCTCGTCGAGGAACGCGGCTTCGTCTTCCTCGAAGTCAACCCCCGAATTCAGGTGGAGCACACGGTAACCGAGGAGGTCACCGGGCTAGATCTCGTCGCCGTGCAGCTCGCGATCGCGGACGGAGTTCCGTTCGAAAACCTGGACCTACCAACCGGAATCACCGCTCTCGAGAAGGACTCGGAGACAGTCGGATCCGTGGCAGTCGCATCGGGAATCGCGATCCAGGCCCGCGTCAACATGGAAACCATGACGCCGGACGGCAATGCGTTGCCGTCGTCGGGCACGCTCGACACCTTCACTCCTCCGAGCGGGCCCGGTGTGCGAGTGGACACCTTCGGCGCGGTCGGGCTCTCGCCGAGTGCCCGTTACGATTCCCTGCTGGCGAAGGTGATCACCCACACGCGTCGATCGGATTTCCCTGCCGCGGTGCGCAAGTCGATTGCTGCTTTGAGTGAGTTCGCCATCGACGGCGTAGCGACCAACATCGATTTCCTGCAGGCAATTCTGTCCGACAAGGACTTCCGTGACGGCTTGGTCGACGTCGACTGGTTGGCTTCGCGGTTGACGGACCTCGTTCCCGAAGCCGGCCCAGAAACGCCCTCCTCGGCTGTGGACGTGGCACCGGACGAGGATGTGGTCCGTGCGCAGATGGCGGGCATCGTCGTCGAACTCGCCGCCGTCGGTGACGGCGTCCATGCGGGTGGCCAGGTTGCCGTCCTCGAGGCGATGAAGATGCAGCATGT
Source organism: Rhodococcus sp. NPDC056506 (assembly GCF_042794945.1). NCBI lineage: Bacteria > Bacillati > Actinomycetota > Actinomycetes > Mycobacteriales > Nocardiaceae > Rhodococcus > Rhodococcus sp. NPDC056506. Next base: position 107,335 of record NZ_JBHTSW010000001.1, read on the forward strand.
TCTCTCGGCTCCCGGTGATCTCGAAGTGGTCCGGGTCCTGTCGTCACCGGGGAGGTCGGTGGGTGCGGGCGAACCGTTGCTCGTCGTCCGTAGTGCAAGCGCGGGATCGAAGCTCGCAGAGGTCGACGAGGTGAACCTCGACGACGTGCGTCCCGATCTCGCGGAGATCATCGCTCGCCACGAGGTGACCCTGGACGCGGCCCGGCCCGCGGCAGTGGCGAAGCGTCACAAGCTGGGACGCCGGACGGCTCGCGAGAACGTCTACGACCTGGTCGACGACGGCAGCCTGGTCGAGTACGGCGCTCTCGCGCTGGCGGCGCAGCGTAGTCGACGCAGCGAGGAAGACCTGATCGCCAACACTCCGGCTGACGGTTTGATCGGCGGAGTGGCGACCATCAGCGGCGGCGAGAGCGTCGTGATCTCGTACGACTACTCGGTGCTCGCCGGTACCCAGGGCATGCGTAATCACGCCAAGACCGACCGCCTGCTCGAGATCGCCGACCGCAAGCGAGTTCCGGTGGTGCTGTTCGCCGAAGGCGGCGGCGGTCGCCCGGGTGACACCGATGCGGGCGCCGGGGCGGGCCTCGAGCTGGGAACCTTCCGCGCCATGGCGGCGCTGAGCGGGCGGGTGCCCATGGTCGCCGTCGTGTCCGGTCGTTGTTTCGCGGGCAACGCGGCCCTGGCCGGCGCGTGCGACGTGCTGATCGCAACACCGGACGCCAATATCGGCATGGGTGGTCCTGCCATGGTCGAGGGCGGCGGGCTCGGAACCTTCCGCCCCGAGGACATCGGCCCCATCGACGTGCAGCGCCGTAACGGCGTCGTACACCTGGTCGCTGACGACGACGCTCATGCGGTGGCCCTGGCCAAGCAGTACCTCGGCTACTTCCAGGGTGCGAGCGGAGAATGGACGGCTCCGGATCCGCGGCTCTCCCGGCATGTGGTGCCGGAGAATCGCCTGCGCTCGTACGACGTTCGTGGAGCAATCGACGCAATCGCGGACGTCGACAGCGTTCTGGAACTGCGTCGAGACTACGGACGCGGTGTAGTCACTGCACTCGTTCGCGTCGAAGGAGTTCCGTACGGTGTGCTGGCGAACAGCAGCGAGCATCTCGGCGGAGCGATAGACGCGGAAGCCTCCGACAAGGCTTCGGATTTCCTGGAACTGCTCGAAGCGCACCGCATTCCTCTGGTGACCCTGTGCGACACACCGGGATTCATGGTGGGCCCGGATTCGGAGGAGGAGGCGACGGTTCGAAGGTTCGGCCGGTTCTTCGTTGCCGGTGCTCGCCTCACCGTGCCGTTCGGAACGATCATCCTGCGCAAGGGTTACGGGTTGGGCGCCATGGCAATGGCCGGTGGTTCCTTCCACGCCCCCGAGTTCACGGTGGCGTGGCCGACGGGCGAGATCGGGCCGATGGGTCTGGAAGGCGCCGTGCGTCTCGGTTTCCGCAAGGAACTCGAGTCCGTCGAAGATCCGGTGGCTCGGGAAACACTGTTCGGTCAGTTCGTGGAACTGGCCTACGCACAGGGCAAGGCGCTGATGGCGGCGACCACGTTCGAACTGGACGACGTCATCGATCCGGCCGATACCCGCGGATGGATCAGACAGCTCGGCAGAAACAGTTGAGATCCTGCTGATTCGAGCTGTTGCCGCATGTGGGCAGGGCAACTAGCCTTGCCCACGTGTCGGCTGCGCGAGATAACGTCCTGATCATTCATTGGCACGACCTGGGGCGACACCTCGCGAGTTACGGTGTCGCCGGGGTCAACAGCCCCCATCTCGACCGTCTGGCGGCAGAAGGCATCCGGTTCACCGACGCACACGCGACGGCGCCGCTGTGCTCGCCTTCGCGCGGTTCGCTCTTCTCGGGCAGGTATCCGCACAACAACGGTCTGATCGGGTTGGCGCACCACGGCTGGGAGTACCACGCGGAGGTGCAGACGCTTCCGCAGATCCTCTCCGACAACGGTTGGTACACCTCGCTCTTCGGCATGCAGCACGAGACTGCGTATCCGAAGCGACTGGGCTATCACGAGTACGACGTCACCAACTCGTTCTGCGACTACGTGGTTCCGCGTGCCCAGAACTGGCTACGACGCTTCCCGCCCGAGCCGTTCCTGCTCACCACGGGATTCTTCGAAACGCATCGGCCGTACCCGGCGGATCGCTACACCCCGGCGGACACCGCAGTGCTCGAGGTTCCCGGATACCTTCCCGACGTGCCGCAGGTGCGCGAGGATCTGGCCGAGTTCCACGGCAGCGTAGAGGTAGCGGACGCCGCGGTGGGGGAACTGCTCGCGACCCTCGAGGAAGAGGGGCTTGACGAGAACACCTGGGTCTTCTTCCTCACTGATCACGGCGCGGCGTTCCCGCGTGCCAAGTCGACGCTCTACGCCCCGGGTACCGGTATTGCCTTGATCGCTCGGCCTCCCGCGCGGTATCGCAGTGGCGGAAAGGAATACGAGACACTGTTCAGCGGTGTGGACCTTGTTCCGACCATTCTCGATCTGCTCGGAATCGACGTGCCCACCGAGGTGGAAGGGTGCTCGCACGCCGATGCCCTCGTCGATCGCGGAACTGAACCCTCCGAACCTGTCCGGACCTCCCTGTTCACGGAGAAGACCTTTCACGACAGCTTCGATCCCATTCGCGCGGTGCGCACCAAGGACTACAGCTACATCGAGAACTATGCCGTCCGCCCGGCTCTGGATCTACCGCTGGACATCGAGGACAGTCTTTCCGGAAAAGCACTGGGCACCGAGCATCTGGCGGTGCGCGCACCTCGGGAGCTGTACGACCTTCGTGCCGACCCCGACGAGAAGGTCAATTTGATCGATCGACCGGAAGTCTCGGCTGTACAGGCGGAATTGTCTTCGCAGCTTCACAACTGGCGCGCCGAAACCGACGATCGTCTCCCCGACGAGGCATTGGGTAGCGCGATGGCCGTGCACCGCATGGCGGCGTACCTCGAGAAGATCGGTGTCCGGCCCAACGTGCGGTCCGCCTACAGCGCGGACCGCGGCTATCTCGAGTCGGACACCGAAAACCCCTAGGTTTGAGCGGTCTCTCGCTCCTCCAACAATGCGATGACCCGCTCGACCAGTTCACTGATGTCAGCGCCGGTCGTGTCGAAAGCCAGGTCCGGAGCTTCCGGGGTTTCGTACGGTGCGTCGATTCCGGTGAGTCCCTTCAGTTCACCGGCCCGCGCACGTGCATACAAGCCTTTGGGATCTCGACGTTCGCATTCCTCGACGGGAGTCGTGACGGCAACTTCCAGGAAGGTGAGGCCGGCAGCTTCGTTGAGAGCACGCGCAATCGCTCGATCCGAACGCAGCGGCGAGACCATCGACGCGATGGCCACCACGCCGGCGTCGGCGAACAGTCGAGTGAGATGCCCGACGCGACGGATGTTCTCAGCCCGGTCTCCCGGCGAGAACCCGAGATCGTCGGAGATGCCGTGGCGCACGTTGTCGCCGTCCAGAAGATACGCGGTGCGCCCGGCCTCGACCAGCGCACGTTCGACAGCCACGGCGACGGTGGACTTTCCGGAGGCAGGTAGGCCGGTCAGCCAGATCGTGGCGCCCTTCTGTGTAGTCGACGCCCACCGTCGTTGACGCTCGAGTGAGGACGGGTGCCATTTGATGTCACTGCGGGTCTGCTCGCCGGGAACAACGACGCGGGGTTCGAGAATGGTGCCTGCGCCGACGGTGTCGTTGCTCTGCTCGTCGATCAGAATGAACGCACCAGAGTCCCGATTGTGGTCGTAGGTATCGGCGACCACCACGGAACTCGTTCGGAGCGTCACCGTTCCGATGTCGTTGAGCCCCAGCTCCACCGGGCTGTCCTGCTCGTCGAGTGTCTCGGGGTCGAGTCGGGTGTGCAGCTCTTGAACCGTCGCTCGCACGGTCCGGGACGTGTGTTTGAGTGCTATGCGGTCACCGGCGCGCAACGGGGCGTTGGACAACCAGCAGATCGTGGCGTCCAGTTCTCGGGCCAGCACGGGCAAATGAGCCTGCGCGCCGCCACTGACCAGAACGTCGCCGCGTCCGACGTCGATGTCGTCGGCCAGTTCCACCGAAACCGACAGTGGTGCAACGGCAGTGATGCGGTTGTCGTCGAGAGTGTCCAATCCGATCACAGTGCTCTTCGATCCGGACGGCAGAACCACCACTTCGTCTCCGACGCTCAGCGTGCCTGCCGAAATTCGGCCGGTGTATCGGCGACGGTTCTGCGGATCGGGGCGCGAAACCCACTGCACGGGAAGCCGGAGCTCTTCGGTGCGGGTCGCAGGCGCATGGAGTTCGACGCCTTCGAGGTACTCGAGGAGCGTCGGACCGTCGTACCACGCGGTGTTCTCCGAACGGGTCACGACGTTGTCGCCGGCTTTCGCGGAAACCGGGATGGCGAGTACGTCCTCGCGTCCTACTTGCCGCGCCAAGGCCCGCAGTTCTTCCTGTACCTGAGCGAATCGCGCTTCGTCGAAGTCCACCAGGTCGATCTTGTTCACTACTGCCACAAGGTTCGGAACACCGAGCAGCGCAGCGATTCTGGCGTGCCGACGCGTCTGACGCAGCACTCCGGTTCTCGCGTCGACCAACAGGACGGCAACGTGTGCGTTGGATGCGCCGGTGAACATGTTGCGCGTGTAGCGCTCGTGTCCCGGAGTATCGGCGAGGACGTAACTTCGTGTGGGAGTGGAGAAGAATCGGTAGGCAACGTCGATCGTGATTCCTTGTTCACGCTCGGCGCGCAGTCCGTCGGAGAGTGCGGCCAGATCAGCGACACCATCCTCGTCGGTCACGGAATCGAGATGATCAGTGGGCAGGCTGCCGGTGTCGTGCAACAGCCGGCCGATCAGTGTGCTCTTGCCGTCGTCGACGCTACCCGCCGTTGCCAGTCGCAGGAGTTGGCGAGTGATGGTGGTGGTCATCAGAAGTAGCCCTCACGCTTTCGGTCTTCCATCGCGGCGACCGAGGTTCGGTCGTCTGCGCGAGTCTCGCCTCGTTCGGAAACCGTCGCGGCCGAGATCTCGGTGACGACGTCGTCGATGGTGGTGGCGTGCGATCGAACGGCGCCGGTAATGGTCAGATCGCCGACGGTTCGGTATCGCACCCACTCGGTCGTTGCCGAGGCATTCTCGGCGTCGGTGCTGAATTCGGAAGCGGCGAGGAGCATTCCGTCGCGCTCGAATACCCGCCGCTCGTGCGCGAAATAGATGGACGGCAGTTCCAGTTCCTCCTGGGCGATGTAGCGCCAGATGTCGAGTTCGGTCCAGTTGCTCAGCGGGAAGACACGAACGGACTCGCCGCGTCTGATCCGACCGTTGTAGAGCGACCACGGTTCGGCCCGTTGCGCCCGAGGATCCCACTGGCCGAACTCGTCACGGAAGCTGAGGACACGTTCCTTGGCTCGCGCGCGTTCCTCGTCCCGGCGGGCGCCGCCGAATGCGGCGTCGAATCGCCCGCCTTCGAGAGCGTCGAGCAGGGTTCTGGTCTGCAGGCGGTTTCGCGATCCGCTGGACTCGGTCGACTCCTGCACTCGACCCTGGTCGATCGAATCCTGAACGGAAGCAACCAGAAGTGTGTGCCCGCCCTCCTTGATTCGGCGGTCGCGAAATTCGATGACTTCCTGGAAATTGTGGCCGGTGTCGACGTGCAGGACCGGGAAAGGGAGTGGGGAGGGTCGAAACGCCTTCTCGGCGAGTCGAAGCAGGACTATCGAGTCCTTGCCGGCCGAGAAGAGCAGTACCGGTCTTTCGAGTTCTGCCACCACCTCTCGAATGATGTGAACCGCTTCGGATTCGAGAACTCGGAGTTCGTCGACAACGTCGGTGACGGTGCTCATGTGACGGGGTATCCGTTCTGTTCGGCGTCGATGCGATAACGCTGCACCCATTCGCGGGAGCGTCCGTCGCTCTGACGACGCAGCGGCGGAGGTGGGGCCAGTTGTCCGTCGAGGCCGAGGGAGATGAGGGTTTTTGCGACCACGGACTGCGGGTCTTCGGTGAGATCGCGGAACCCGATCTCGATGGGGGAGATGTCCTCCTCTTCGAACCAGCGCTTCCACTGGCGTTCCTGCTCACCGAGAATCGTCACCAGGTGTGCGATTCCGAGCGCGTTGTACTGCGCACCGTCCGAGAGATTCGGTGGCGTCGCGTCGTCGCGCCAGACCTGTGTCTGCACGGCGCGCCACATCGACACAGCTTGAGCTACGACATCTTCTCGATAGACGTGGATGAACTGCAGGTCGTGATCGAGGGTGTCGTGGAGTGCGGAACGTAGGTCCGTCCCACTGCGCCAGGGCAATCCGGCCGCGCGATCGAGTAGGAGCGGCGTCTGGTTCCACATCAGCTTGCCACCCCAGACTCCGTTGGGGGTTCGGCCGAGTTCGAGAAGTTGTGTGCGCCACTGTTCGGAGGTGCGAGTGTCCGGCGTGCCCGGGTGGAAAGGGGCGAGCAGACCCAGGACGGACTCGTCCGTCACGTCCTCGAACCACTGCCTCGGTTGCGGCGATCGCGAGGTCTCGGGGAGGTACTGGAAGAACTCTTCCGGCTCACCCGCAACCCCGGTTGCTCGCAGGGATTCGACCAGCAAAGTACTGCCGCTGCGCTGCGAAGCGCAGACGAGAAACGAGCGTTGGGCCTCCGTCATGCGAGCAACGCTAAGGGGGGCCGGAAACCGCCGCAAGCTGGGAAAATAAACTCACGTAGAGGTTAAATCTCGACGTGAAACGTTAAATGTGCGGGTCACGAAATGTCGCGCTGAGGCACGTCTTACGCAGTTGTCGCAAGGGCCGCGGCAAGCCCGAAAGCGATGGCCATGAAGACAACTTCACCGACGGCGCGGCGAAGGGATCCGTCCGCACTGATGCGGTGTGCGGCACTTGCGACCACCCACGTCCGGCGCCACCACCAACCCAGTGCGACGAGCAGGGCGATCGCCACGATCTTGGCGAGGATCACCCGGCCGTAAGCGGTGTCGTAGAAGGCGGAGAGCGAGTCGAGTCGCACGACGGCGTTGACGATACCGGTGACGACCAACGCGAGGACGCATCGCCAGGCGAGGGCGGAGTACTTTGGCAACCAGATCGCCCAGGCACCGCGCGACGGTACGGCAAGCGCGAGTGCGGCGAGCACGCCGAACCACAAGGCCGCAGCGAGGACGTGAACGGCGTCGAGGATCGATCCGAAGCTCTGCTGCGCCATGTGCCCGGTGATCGGGCGGGCAGCGAGGGCCAACGCGGAGACGACCAATGCCGGTGCGACGGGAACGGTCTCGGGATTGGTGAATCCGTAGACGGCGTAGCAGACGACGGCAAACGCGCACGCGATGATCGCGACGCCGACGCGGCCGACGTTGACCTCGGAGACGAATGCGCCGAAGTGCCCGATGGTCAGCGAGGTGACCGGGGCGCCGTCGGCCGCTGCGGCATTGAGCACGAGGAGCGTGATCTCGGCGACGAGCCACACTGCTGCCACCGCGGTGAGCTGAGTCCACATGACGGCGGGGGTTGTTGCCGGGCGGCGTTCACTGCGGCCCATCCAGGCGAGCGTCGCGATGCCGAGCGTCAACGAACCACATCCGATCGCGAGAACGCGGACCGTGCTGGACGATTCGGGTCCCGACGGGCTGGCGAGGCCCCAGGCGATCAGGACTCCCAGCAGAGCTGTGGGTACGGCAAACAGCAACCACCACCTGTTTGCCGTACCCGTCACGCGATCAGCTCGACTTCGGCTTACGGAGCACGAAGAACAGCGCACCGCCGAATACGACGATGCCGGCGACGATGAAGATCCACACCGGCATGCTGCCGGACTCCGACTCACCCGTGCTCGACGCGGCTGCAGCGCCGGGAGTTCCCGACCCTGCCTCGGTGAGGGTGAAGGTCAGGGTTCCGTTGACGGGGTGACCGTCAGCGGAGGTGACGCGGTACGCGATGGTGTAGACGCCGGTCGGTCCGAGATCGCCGAGGTCTGCACTGACAGTGGGACCTTCGACGGACGGATCGCTCTTGGTCCAGAGGTTGCCGTCCGGGCCGGTGACGGTCAGTGCCGCGAACTGCGCCTGCAGGGCCTCGTTGAACGTGACCGAAACCTTGTCAGGCGCAGCTTGAACGGACGCGCCGTTTTCCGGGTTGGAGCCGACCACCGCGGAGTGTGCACTGGCAGTGCCCATTCCGAGCATCGTGGCCAGCATCGCGAGCATGCCGACGGCGATGACCTTGATCCGGGTACTCATCAGCGCTTGCTCCTGACCAGTGCGCCGAGACCGAGTGCAGCGCCCAACGCGCCGAGCACCAGGCCGACGCCGCCGAGCCAACGGGCGGTGTTGTCCGACGAAGAAGATTCGGATGCGGCGGAAGTCTCGGCAGTGTTATCGGCAGAGGGGGCTCCGTGGGCATCACCGGTGGATGCGGCGAGAGTCAGCGTCGGCGCGGGCTTGTCCGGCTCACTGCCGTCGGCCAGCTCTTCCTGATCCCAGTTGACGACGTTCCCGTCGCTGTACGTCTGGACGGCCTTGAACTCGACCTCGTCCTGCTCCGGCAGCGGGCCGGCCGAAAGAACGAACTGCTGGAACTGGCCGGGTGCGATTCCGACGCCGGGGTCGGCGGTCCAGGTCACGGACTTGGCGACCAACGTGGTGGGGTCCTTCTCCACGACGGCGGTCCAGCCGGGCAACGGTTCGGTACGTGCCGACTTGAGGTCGGGGAGCGCCACCGTCAGCTTGGTGGTCGAAGCGGTGTCGGATTCGGTGGGCACGCGGAACGTGAGAACGGAGTATCCGCCCTGCGTAGCTCCTGGTGCGACGACGCTGACGTGTGCTGAAGCAATTCCGGCGGCCAGCAGCACGGCGCTGCCGGTAGCAACGGTCGTGACAACCGCACGCGAAATCAGGGTGTTCTTCATGTCGGGAAGTGTCCTCTTGGTCTGGTGAAGGGGTGGGGAGTTCTACGAATCTTCAGACCAGGGCAGGAGGACCGCGCCGCGAGATGCTGGCGCGCAGTAGAGCGTCGACGGGTCCGTGATGGATTCCGGTCGAGACGGTGTGACCGCGGGAAGTGACGGCGGCGGGCGCCAGGGACGCCAGGACGACGTGAAGAGCGTGGGTGACAACCCGGTAGAGGCGCTCGGCGGCCAGGACCGCCACCGCACAGGCGACGGTGGCACCGGCGTGAGCACCGAGCATCACCAATCCCGGAGCGGGCGAATGAGCGTGCTCGGAGAGCGTCATGGTGGTGTGCGCGGCAAGCTGACCCAGGCCGAGAGCCACGATCAGTGCAGCGGGCCCCCGAGAGAGGGCGGGAAGGGTGGCCGTCACCGCGCCGACGGTTGCGCAGACCGCGAGCAGCAGGGTCAGCGACGACGACTGTGGCAGCTCGCCTCCACCGATTCCGTGCGCAGCGACAGCGAGAGCAGCCGAAGCGGAACCGACAGCTGTCCCCCGGAGGGTCGCGGTCTGCTCGGCTGCTCTCACTGGCTTACTCAGGTCTAGCGCACGCCGAGACGTGCGAGCAGATCTGCTTCGACGCCGTCGAGTTCGGAAGAAATTGCCTGATGAGCTGCCTTACGGCGAGCCTGCGGCATCTGCTCCGCAGCGCGAACTGCCGTGCTGAGGTCGCCGAGGCGCTCACGGATGGCGGCGGCAAAACGCTGCGTCTCCGCGTCGTCGGGCTTGCGGCTGAGGATCTCGGTGACCGAGCTCTCGGCACCGGCGATACGAGCGCTCAACTTCGCGCCGTGACCGGTGTAGTCACCGAGCTGGTCGACGGCGATGCCCATCTTCTGTGCGCGCGTGGTGTCGAGCTGGGCGCGCACTGCCGTGGCCGCACGGTAGGCGATCGGCAGGAGAACGGGGGCAAGCAGACGTGCCACACCCAGGTACTTACGCACCTTGGCGACGGTCAGGCCCTGATTCGCAGCGGCCTTCTCCTGCGCCTTCAGGGTCGCGATCTGCGCCTTCTCGATCTTGTGCGCTGACTCGATCTCGGCTTTCTCCAGCTTCTTGAGCGACTTGGTCTCGACCTTGTCGCGCTTACGCTGGCTCTTGGCGTTGAGCTTCGCCTCGACCTCAGCCTTGTGCTTGAGAGCCTTTGCCTCCGCCTTGCGGGTGGCACGAGACTTTCGCTTCTTGAACAACCCCATCGAAAAGGACCCCGTTTCCAGGTGTTTGTGTGTTGCCAGGTACCTGCGCTTCGGCTTCAGCCTAGGGGAGCACATAATCTTCGTCATCGTGTGTTCCGTTAACAACCCCGCGCCCCAGCTCCCGATCATCGATTCGGGGGCGTTGACCCGATGCCGTCATCGGGTGCGTCTGGACGGGTTGTTTCCCGGGAAATCGGCTTCGGAACCCGTCGACACCGGCGTGAAGCAGCGCCAGGATGCCGCGATCGCGAAGCGCGCGGAGATCGCCGACCTGGTGATCGGCGCTGCTCCGGAGCGTTGGGTGAAGATCAACCCCGATCAATCGGCGTCGGCGCAGGCTCGCGACACTCTGGCTGCCTGTGAGGCCGGCGCGGACCGGATCTGGGGCGCGGTCTTGCCGGTCGAGCGCGATACCGGCCGCAAGGGCCGCTGCGAAATGCTCATCCGTGACGACGAGGGCGGCGGGTACATCCCCGTGATCGTCGTCAATCACAAGGTGACCGATCCGGGTCAGGGCGCGATTACCTCGGGGCTCTTCGAGTGGGAGCCGGCGGTCGATCCCAAACGCAAGGTCCGCAGTCAGGTCCGCGATCAGATGCGCGTCGCGCAGGTCTATCGGATGCTCGAGCGTCGTGGGCTGGCGAGCCCGTCGCTGACGGCAGGCGCGATCGGATACAACGGAGACTGCATCCTCGTCCACGACCTCAGTGCGATCCTCGACGATTACGACGAGCGTTTCGCCGACCGTATCGCTGTGGCCCGCGGTGAGGTGCTGACGTCTCCGTCACAGGTGAGCGAGTGCAAGTCGTGCCCGTGGTGGACGGAATGCAAGCAGGAGTTGGTCCGCAACCGTGATGTCAGCCTGGTCGCTGTCGGATCGCGGGCCGAGCTTCTGCGCGACGTCGGCTGCAACACGATCGATCAGCTGGCCGCCTGGGACGGTGAGCCGCTAGAGGATTGGCCGCACGGAAATTTCGACGACGCAGTGGTGATCGCCAAGGCGTGGTTGGTGGATGCTCCGTTGGTGCGGCGGTTCGAGAAGATCTCGGTGACTCGGGCGGACATCGAGATCGACGTCGACATGGAGAGCTATCAGGAGCACGGCGCCTACTTGTGGGGAACGTTGCTCAATGTCGGCGGCTTCTCGATGTATCGAGGATTTGCGACGTGGGATCCGTTGCCGACCCGTGACGAGGCGCGGTCGTTCGCAGAGTTCTGGGGCTGGCTGATGGCGGAACGTGCCGCAGCCGCTGCTTCGGGCAAAACCTTTGCCGCGTACTGCTATTCGCGTTCGGCCGAGGACAAATGGTTGTTGGACTCGGCGCGCAGGTTTGCCGGTGAACCCGGGATTCCGAGCAAGGACGAGATCCGCGAATTCATCGACAGTCCACAGTGGGTCGACATCTATCAAGCGGTGAGTGATCAGTTCATCTGCCCGAACGGCAAGGGACTCAAGAAGATTGCCCCCGTCGCCGGGTTCAACTGGCGTGACGCCGAAGCCGGTGGTGAAGCGTCGATGGCGTGGTACCGCGAGGCGGTCGGCTACGACGGTGAGCCGGACGAGACGCAGCGGACACGCATCCTGCAGTACAACGAGGACGACGTCATCGCCACCAAGGTCCTACGTGAGTGGATGACGGACCGCGCGGAGAAGGAAATTCCGCTCGCCTCGGACCTGTAAGCCGGCGGCCTCGACGTATACTTGGCCGACGTTGCACGAGTCAGGGGGGCTGACTCGTACGTCCGAGGGGGGATCGTGGGTACGTTTGCGGCAGATATCGCTGAATTGAAAAGCTTGGGCGGGGTGCTGCACGGGCTCGCGGATGAAGCTGGTCGGCTGAGCGTGGGACCGTCGGCCGGTGCTCCTCCGGCCGCTGGGGGCACGTTTGTCCCCATGGCGCCTGGGCCCTTGCTCGGGAATTCTTCTCTTGCGCCTGCGAATACGGTGCTGACCTCTTTTCTCGAAGCATCAGCGATCTCGCACGAGCTTGTCGAGGGTTTGCTGGTTCCCTCATTGCGGGAACTTGATGATCGATAGTTCGGGGAATTCCTTGCAGAGTGCGATGATCGGGAAGCCTCCGGGTGGGGCAGATCAGGCGGCCCTCAACCCTCCTGATTTCAGCGTGACACCTACAACACTCTGAGGGCAGTGCCCGAGATGCCCATGGAGATCCGGGATCAGTACGGGAAGTACTTCGACGAATCGGGGCAACTGATGAGCTGGAATGAGATGGTGAAGACTGAGCCCGACGATATCAAGCTTGGTGCGGACTGCGCGGAAATGTTCGAAGTCTTGGGTGGTACCGATGCGGATGGCATTTTGCATGCATATCAAATCGTCGTGCTGACCGATGGATAAGCGCGTTCGGAGCTTAGCGGTTTTGTCTCTATGTGTCGCTCTGGGTGTATCTGCCTGCGGTACATCGGATCCCGAGGGTCGTGGCGCGACCACCGAAGTGGTCCCGGCCTTCGACAACTTTGTGCCGAACGTGTGGTCAGCAGATGCCGGCGTCGATTTGTTCTCGCGTGGATCGGAACTGCTGCGAGCAGCGTTCGAGCCGAGACGCTACTGGCCTGTGATCAGTGAGGTCGACGACTTCTTTCCAGGCTATACCTCGGCTCTTGTGGAACAACCGCGCCCGGGGCAGAGCACACGGTTCGCTGAGCGGGCAGAGTATCTGGCTCCTTTGGGGGAGACCGTATTTGCTCATATCACCGACTACTCTGCAACGGATACCGAGGTGTCGGGCACGGTGTGCAGCTACATGATCAATACGACGGAGGGGCGAAACTGGTCGGTAGAGTTTCCGGACCACGCGTATCGAATTGTGTTGAAGAATCGGGGCGAGAGTCCGGGTTTGCCGGGCGTTGTCGATTCCGATCCCGAGCGAGGGGAGCCTGGGGACCGTACGCCATCCTGGGATGTGTTCGGGTCGTGGAAGATTCAGCCCTACGTCTATCTCTCGGGGTCGTCGAATCCCCCTGCGAATGGCGGCAACGGTATTCCGCCAGGGTGCCAGGATTGGTGGTTGCAGCAGTTTCCGGAGCTGATCTATGAAACTCCGACTGCGCAGTTGCGGCGCCAGCCAAAAGGCTTTGTGGCTCCGGTATTGCCGTTGGGTGTGCAGTATCCGGGGTGGATCGGTCCGTCGTAGCGCCTCCAATGTCCTAAAAGTATGAAATGCCCAAGTTGGCAATGAGGTTCGCTACCCAATTATCTCCCATAGGGTGTCGCTCCTGCGTGCACGCGCTACCTTCATCTGGTCGGCTCCACGATGGAGGGTGTTAAATGCTGAGCAGGCTGACTTCGAGTGCGAGCGACGCCGAACTGTCTGACGTCGAGCGGCGCGACCTCTTCGCACGCCAGATACTGCAGGTGACGACGGTCGCGCCACTGGCCAACATGGTCAATGTACTCAGCGTGTGCGCTTTGCTTGCGTATGTCATACCCCCCGGTCACAACGAGTTTCGGGTGATATGGGGTGCTGCGGCCTTCTTGGTCGTCCTCAACTCGGTGCGTGTCTGGATACCGCGAGTCGTCCTGAAGGGTCGGTACACGCCCAAACATACGACGAGGTACGACTACTGGGCGCTCATGCTCGAGGTGATCCTGCTTGGGCTTCTGCTTGTCGTTCTCGCCGCCGCGATGCTTCCCGTGACGGACAACTCGCGAAAGCTTGTGCTTATAGCGACATTCGCCGGGGTCATGGGTGCCGGCGCCGTAGCATTGTCGACGGTTCGGTCGATAGCGGTAGCGTGGATTCTGGTGCACAGCATCGGATTGCTCGTCGTTATCCTGCCCAAGAGAACCACGGAATACGCTGTCCTCTCATTCCAGTTGGTCGTTTACTCGGTGACACTGATTATCGGCGTCGTGTACCTCTGGGCGTCGTTCCGAAGTCGTTGTCTTGCCGAGTTCGAGGCTGCTGCCGAGCGTCAGACAGTCGGTTTGCTCCTCGACGATTTCGAAGGCGGGTCACGCGACTGGCTGTGGGAAGTCGACACCACCGGGACGTTGTCGCACACCTCCGCTCGGCTGTCGGAGATCTCGGGCGTGCCCGTTTCCGACCTCCGAACCTTGTCACTGAGGGGTTTGTTGGATCGGCTCGACGTCGGTTCGACGAAAAGCGGTCGAGCCGCGGTCCAGGTCATCGGAGATCACCTCGATCGCCTCGTACCGTTTCGAGAGGTCGTCGTTCCCGTACGTGTTGACGACGTCGACCGATGGTGGTCTCTGTCGGGTCACCCCAGGCTTTCCGAGTCCATGGAGTTCGTGGGTTGGCGCGGCGTGGGTTCGGACGTCATCGAGAAGTACAGCTACGAACGGCGAATTCTGTGGCTGGCTGCAACCGACGGACTGACCGGGCTTCCGAATCGCCGGACGTTCGGCACGGAGCTGTCCGACGCGCTCGGAACCGTCCGGACAGGCGAGCAGGTTCTTGTCGGCATCCTCGACCTCGACAATTTCAAGTCGGTGAACGACACCCTCGGGCACCCCGTCGGTGACAAATTGTTGATTTCCGTTGCTGCACGGCTCAATCGGGTGGTTGACGGTGCCATGTGTGCCCGAATCGGTGGTGATGAATTCGGGCTCATCGTGCGTGGGTCGCAGGACAGCGGCACGGTGTTCGTACGTTATCTGGCTGCATTGCGCGAGCCGTTTTTCGTGCGGGGAAATCGAATCGAGGTTCGGGCATCGATTGGTTATGCCAGTGCACCGGCAGACTCCGAAGACGCCGACACTCTCGTCATGTCCGCCGACCTGGCGCTGTATGCGGCAAAATCCGCTGGTAAGAACCGGGTAGAAAGATACTCACCGGTGCTGCGGGCGCGGGCCAGGGAACGAGCATCGGCCCTGCAAGAGCTTGGACTTGCGATCGAGTCCAGGCAGTTCGAGCTGTACTACCAACCGCAGGTTCTTGCAGACAATGGACGCGTCGAGGGATTCGAGGCACTGCTTCGCTGGAATCATCCGGTGCGGGGAGTGCTTGCGCCGCACATTTTCATCGATGTCGCGGAAGAGACGGGCTTGATAGTCCCGTTGGGGCTCCAGGTTCTGCACATGGCGTGCGCCGAGGCGACGACGTGGCCCGACGACACCTACGTGACGGTGAACGTCTCTCCGGTGCAATTGATGTCGTCCGGCTTCGGATCAGCAGTCAACGATGCGTTGGAGGCAACCGGTCTGTCCAGCAAACGACTTCAGCTGGAAATCACAGAAACGGGAGCGGTCGAGGAGCTTGCCGTCGCCGAGCTGGATCGCCTACGCGCCAGCGGGATTGCGATTGCCTTGGACGACTTCGGAACCGGCTATTCGTCTTTCGAGAGTTTGAAGAAACTGCCATTGGACATTCTCAAGATCGACCGGTCGTTCATCACCGAATTGAGCGAAGGTGATTCGGCAGTTGTCACGTCGGTGGTCGAGGTGGCGAAGGCGCTCGGAATGCAGTCGTTGGCGGAAGGCGTGGAGACAGCCGACCAGTTGAGGCTCTTGCGCACCGCCGGTTGCGAATTGGTCCAGGGCTACTACATCAGTCGACCGATGCCGGCGACGGAAGTGGTCGAGTACCTGAGCGCAACTGCACAAACCAATGGTGGATATTTTCATGCGTTCTGACAGCTGTGCGCCTTTATTAAAAGCGGCCCGTTAAAAAAAAAGCACAACAGGGCTGTATATAATAAAAAAAAACCAACCCACCACAAAAAAAAA